>CALGGP010000091.1 GCA_937915885.1 uncultured Selenomonadales bacterium
GAAAAATTTTTCCAGTAACGGGGGCGCCGCCGACGCGGGTGGGCATGCTTTCCTCGGTTGGGCGCCGTCGGTCATGGGTGGGAGCGGCGGCGGCGCCCCTTTATCGGCAACAATTTTGCCAAGGGCGAGTGAACCTGTTATATTTTCTCTACCTGACGGAACTCGAGATCGACCGGCGTGTTTTCGACCAACACTTTCAGCCGTTGTTTCTCCTCGTCGATCTCCTTGACCGTCGCCGTGTAATCGATAAACCAACCCGAGATGATCCGCACTTGATCGTTCACCTTCAGCTTGTTCGACAACGTCTCGCGCAATTCCTCCGGCGCGTTGAGAATCCGCTCCGCCTCCTCTGCCGTCAACGGGATCGGATTTTTTTCCGAGCCGACAAAGCCCGTCACGCCCTGAGTGTTGCGCACCACGTACCACGAATAATTGTTGACTATCATATCAATCAGCACGTAGCCCGGGAAAATCTTGCGCTGGATCGTCCGCTTCTTGCCGTTTTTGATCTCGACCTCCGTATGCATCGGCACGACGATATCAAAGATCACATCGTCGAGCCCCTGCGACGAAACTTTTTTTTCGAGATTGGCTTTGACTTTGTTCTCATAACCCGAATAGGTATGAATCACATACCACGCGCGCGAGCCGCTTACTTTCTGTTCCATTGCTCTCGTCCTCTGTTAGTTGAGAATGATCCGAAACAGTTTGGCGAAGACAGTGTCGCATACCCAGATCAACGCGCAAACGATCACCACTGCCAAGCCTACAACGCCGGTGTACGAGATGAGTTCGTCCTTCGTCGGCCACGAAACTTTATTGAGCTCCGCGCGGACTTCCTCCATGAATTTCACCGGACCGCCGCCGTCTTTTTTATCCGTCAAGCCGCTCACTCCCGCGAATTATTTGGTCTCCTTGTGCAGAGTATGCTTTCTGCAGAATTTGCAGTACTTCTTAAACTCGAGGCGATCGGGATGAGTTTTCTTGTTTTTGTTGGTGCGGTAGTTGCGATTTTTGCACTCGGTACACGACAGAGTAATGTTGATCCTCATAAGCTCAGCTCCTTTTTTAAAAACAAAAGCCCCTACAGGGCGATACGCACTCTTTAGAGTGGTGGCGGCACAGAGATTTGAACTCCGGACACAACGGGTATGAACCGTTTGCTCTAGCCAACTGAGCTATGCCGCCGATGATGGAGCTGATGCCCGGGATTGAACCGGGGACCTTATCCTTACCAAGGATACGCTCTGCCGACTGAGCTACATCAGCTTGGTTGCGGGGATAGGACTTGAACCTATGACCTTCGGGTTATGAGCCCGACGAGCTACCGACTGCTCCACCCCGCGTCCTGCGTTGTCAAAGGGCGTTCCCGTTGACAGTGTTGAATATTACCATAGCCCTTTTACACTGTCAAGAATTTTTTTCTCCGGCCCGTTGATTTTTGGGAGTGACGGAAAAAATTTTTTCATCCCGCCAACCTGAACCCTGCGGGGCTTTTTTTTGCGCCGCCCACCGGCAGCAGTGCTGCTTTACAAGCCCGCCCGCCCGTGCGGTGGACGGCGCTTTGCGCTCGGGCGCCGCATCCGTTGTCGAGAACTACGCTCGAGTTGCCCGTTACGAAAAAAAAATTCGGGCGCCGCCGACGCGGGCGGACGCTGCCGACACGGGCTGGGAACCGCGCTCTCGATCGGGCGACGCGTCCGTTGTCGAGAGCCGTGCTCGAGTTGCCCGTTGCGAAAAAAAGAGCGGGCGCCGTCGCGGGCGGTGGACGGCGCTTTTCGATCGGGTGCCGCGTCCGTTGTCGAGAGCCGTGCTCGAGTTACCCGTTGCGAAAAAAAAATTCGGGCGCCGCCGACGCGGGTGGGCATGCCGGACTCAGTTGGGCGCTGCCATTCGGGGGTGGGAGCGGCGGCGGCGCCCTTTTAAAGCCGGTGGAGAATCTATATATGGAAGTAATTCATCATCTGCTCCGTCAAAGATTTTGCGTCGTCGTCTTTGTGCTCGAGCAGATACTCCAACGAGCCCGCATAAAAAAACGACGTGATCGGCACATATCGATTGTATTTCCGAAAATCGCCCCAGAGCATCAGTTTCTCATGCAATCGAAGAAAATCCGATCGGTCGGCGCCGTATTTTTTTACGATTTTATTCAAGCGCCCCTCGTTGAGCGCAAACTCGTAAATTCGATCGATCAGCTCCGACGTGTTTCGATCCGACAAAAATTTATTGATAAGCTCGACCGCCGTGCCGGACCGTCGCAATGTCCGTCGCAATTCGATCAAAAAAAATATCGTCAGCGCCCCCAGCGCCACCATCAAAAATATTTCCAACGTCTCAACCTCACAATCTGTTGATATAACTTTGTGTCGGTGATAAAATTTTTTAATCAAAGGGGGAATGTCCAATGCATTTCGGCAAAAAGGAAATTCTCGAGCTGCTCAAGGAGCGCGGCGTCGAGCATGAAGTTATCGAACACGAAGCCGTTTTTACGATGCAGGAGATGGAGCAACTGCACATGGACGGCACGCCCGACGTTGCGAAAAATTTGTTCGCGCGCGACCCGAAGAAGCACAATTATTATCTGATCGTCCATCGGGAAGATAAATACGTCAGTCTGAAAGAGTTCGGACCGTCGATTTGCGGCAAACCGCTCCGTCTTGCGTCCGAAGATGATCTCGAGAAATTTCTCGGGCTCAAGCCGGGCTCGGTCTCGACCTTCGGATTGCTCAACGACGAATCCCGCATGGTGAAATTGCTCATGGACGAAGATTTTCGCGGCGGGCGGATCGGATTGCACCCGAACGAAAACACCGTGACGATTTTCATGGCGGTCGACGACTTGATCAAAATCATCGAAGAGTACGGCAACCCGATCGAGTTCGTCAAATTTTGACAGGAAAGGATTTTGCTTATGACAAAGCTCGGCACGTTCTATGGAATTGGAGTCGGACCGGGCGATCCCGAGCTCCTCACCGTCAAGGCGATAAACGCGATCAAAGCGGTCGACGTGATCATCGCGCCGAAAACGGAGAAGAAGGAGGGCAGCGTTGCGCTGTCGATCGCTCGGTCGCACATCAGACCGTCCACGGAAATTATCTATCAAGTTTTTCCGATGGTCAAGGATTTTTCGGAGCGGACGGAGGAATTTGAAGACAACAAGGCGGAAATCCTGTCGATACTTCGGAGCGGTCGAAGCGCGGCGTTCCTGACGATAGGCGATCCGATGTTTTACAGCACGTATATTTATATTTTCCGATTGTTGAAGGCGGAGGGCGTTGAAGTGGTGACGATCCCGGGCGTGCCGGCGTTTTTGGCGATCGCGTCGCAATTGGGTCGACCGTTGGCGTTCGGCAACGAGATCGTTTCGATCATACCGGCGACGGCTCCGCGCGGATCGATTGAAGCGGCGTTGGGCTCGTGCGATGCGGCGGTGCTGATGAAGGTCTACAAGAATTTTGATGAGATCGTTGACGCGCTCGAGCGGCAGGGGAAATTGGATGAGGCGGTGCTCGTCAGTCGCGGCGGGTTGCCCGACGAAAAAATTATTGACGATCTCGCGGCGCATCGCGGGGAGCGGCTCAACTACCTTTCAACGATCATAACGAAATAAATTCTCCTGTCCGAAATACTTTCCGTCGAAAATTTTTAAAGGAGGAGTAATGTGCTCAAAGTTTTGAAGGGCAAAGATGATTATCTGTTTCTCGACAACGATACGAATCGAGTGATGTCGCAAATCACCGGCAAGATACCTCTCAACGACAAAATTAAAGCATCTATCAAAACTACGTTCGAGCGTCGAATGCTTTATGCCGATTATCTCGGGTTTCAGTATCTCTATCTGATTACGCCCAATGCGCACTGTGTTCATGCCGAGCATCTTCCGGACGGCATCGAAATTTCCGATGACCGTTCGGCGATTTACCTTCAAAAAAATTTTCCCGACGTTGTTTATTATTCGTTGGAAGTGTTGAGGCAATACAAAGACAAGTACACTGTTTATTATAAAACGGATACGCATTGGACGGGGATCGGCGCCGCGCTGACGTTCAACGAGGTCTCTGATCGACTCGGGTTGAATACGAAGATTGACGTGGACGGCATCCCGAAGGTCGAGAAAGAATTTGTAGGCGATCTCGGAATCAAACTCACGCCGAACAAAAAGTGTACTTATCAAGCGCTCGATTGGGAGTCCGACGTCGAATTGCTTGCCGACAATCGCATGGCTACCGGCAGCAAATACTTGCATTTGCGTTCCAATAATCGGAACGGCAAGCGCTGTGTAATATTCGGCGGGTCGTCGGTTGCACTCTATGAAAATTGGAAAATCATAGGGCATTATTTTGCAGAGACGTTCTTTTTTTGGGTTAATCATAGTTTTGATCGGCAAATTATTAATGAATTGCAGCCCGATGTTGTTGTCCATCTCATAAATGAGCGATTTTTTAACGGCAATTTCGATTCGATTCCGTATGCTACGACTTTGATGGAGAGAATTTTGTCTATGAAATCATATGAGAAACTCGAAGAAATTGATCTGAGCGATGACTTTTTCTCCGAGTCCCTTAGAAAATTTTTAGCCGCCCACAAAAAACACCTGTTGAATGAAAAAGCGGAACGGTTGGCGCGTGACGAAAAACGAATAGCAACGGTTGTCGATGCTGTCAAAAAAAAGTACGCCGCCGATATGAAATCGGTATTGGAACAAAATTTGGAGCGTCCGATCATCAGCTACAGAACGCATTTGTCCGTCTACGGTTGGTTGGAAAAAAATTTTGAAGGGCAAATCAGTGGTTTGTTGCATTCAAGGCGAGCGATCGAAGCAATCGAAATTTCTATTCCGTCGGAATTGGGCGTTGTAAAATGCACCGCCCGCACTCGTAAAAAAGGTTTGCTTGAGACCGTCGAGGCAAATAAAATTATCGGTTCCATCGGCAAGGGTGATCCGATACTCGGTATAAAACTCGAGCTCGATGAGCGAAGCAATGATAAGTTTGATGTCCTCTACCGCATTCATTCTTTATCGACGGGGGGAGGGGGGCGATGGAGCGCATGGTTTTTCAATGGACAAGAGGCGACCGTCGATGATCCCTTCAACGCAATTCAGATCAGACTGCGGAAAAAATAAAGTGAGGCGATCCGATGAGTTATTATATCAGTCGGAGCCGAAAAAATTTTTGGCTCGGTAAATTTTCGTCCTTCCCCGATGATCTCGTCGTGCACGCGCTCTCAACGCGCTTGAGCGGTGTCAGTCAAAAGCCGTTTGACAGTCTCAATCTCGCGTTGCACGTCGGCGATCGCGTCGAAGACGTTCTCACCAATCGAAAATATTTCGCCGCGTCGCTCGATCTCCGCGCGGAGGATATCATCAATCCGAATCAAATTCACGGCGATCGGATCGCGCGCGTCGACGAAAATGATCGCGGGCGCGGCGCGTTGGGCTACGACGATGCGATCAAAGAAACCGACGCGTTGATCACCGACGCGCCGAACGTACCGTTGATGTTGTGCTTCGCCGATTGCGTTCCGATCCTGTTCGTCGATCCGATCAATCACACGATCGGAGCGGCGCATGCGGGGTGGAAGGGCACCGTCAAAAAGATCGCGGCTAAAACGCTCGAGGCGATGTTGAATGAATTTGGGACGGAGCCGTCGGAGTGTTTGATCGGAATCGGTCCGTCGATCGGCGCGTGCTGTTACGATGTCGGCGACAATGTTGTGGTCGAGTGCAAAAAAAATTTCCCGTCGCGCGTCGATGAACTTCTGATCGATCGGGATGGAAAAATTTATTTCGATCTGTGGCGGGCGAATGAGATTGCGTTGATCGAGGCGGGAGTGCCGATCGAAAATATTGATACGGCTCGAGAGTGCACGTGCTGTAAATCGGGCTGGTATTTTTCTTATCGCTCCGCGCGGAAGGCGGGGCTCAATGAGACGGGGCGGATCGCGGCGCTAATCTCCCTTAGAGACGTTTAAAATTCTGTTCTCGATTTATGGGGCGCCGCCGACGCTCCCACCCGTCGAGCTCGGCGCCCCAATTTTGACAGTGGTTCCCACCCCGCGCCGGCGGCGCCCGAGTCTTATCGACGGCGCCAAACTTTTTTAGCAACGTCCGCCCCACGTCGGTGGCACCCGCCTTTTTTAGCAATACCCGCTCCGCGTCGTCGGCGCCGCCCTTTCATTACGAATTACGAATTACGCATTGCTTTATCACCGTTTTGCCGTCGAGCTCCGAAATCAAATACAGCGGTCGTCGTTTGCTCTCGTTGAATATCCGTCCGAGATATTCTCCGATGATCCCAAGGAATAATAATTGCACGCCGCCGATGAATAAGATCACCGAGATCAGCGACGGGTAACCTTGTACTTCGTCGCCGTAGAGCAGCGTCTTTATCACCACGAAAATCATGTACAACATCGCCGCCGTCGATAAAATACAGCCGAGGAACGATGCAAATCTCAACGGGATCATCGTGAAGCTCGTGATGCCCTCGAGCGCCAAATTGAATAATTTCCAGTAATTCCACTTCGTCCGTCCCGCCGCACGCGCCGACCGATCGAAGAGGAGTTCTTTTTTTTCAAAGCCTATCCAACTGAACATGCCCTTCGTGTACCGTTGAGCCTCGCGCATCATCTTCAGCGCCTCCACGCACTGTCGATCCAACAATCGAAAATCCCCGACGTCGATTTGGATCGGAAAATCCGTCATGCGCTGCAATAATTTATAATACGTGTGCGACGACCATTTTTTGAACCACGACTCGCCGTCGCGACTTCGACGTTTCGCGCTCACGTCCTTATAGCCGCGCCGCCACCAGTCGATCATCTCAGGCACCAACTCCGGCGGGTCTTGCAAGTCCGCGTCCATGATGATCACCGCGTCGCCTTCGACGTGATCCAGCCCCGCTATCATCGCCGCCTCTTTGCCGAAATTCCTCGACAACCCCACGTAATGAACGCGCTCGTCACGCCGACGAAGTTCTCTCATCAATTCAAGCGTCCCGTCCGTCGACCCGTCGTTGACAAATATATACCGAAATTCGCAGCCGTTAATCCCGTCGAGCACCTTCGACACTCGCTCATAAAATTTTTCGAGCACCGCCTCTTCGTTGTAGCACGGCACTAATATTTCTATCGTCGGCATCTGCTCACCCCGCGCCATTATAAAAAATTCGCTTGCCGTTGACAACCGCCCCGCCGACATTTATATTGAGAACATCATTATTATCAGAGGTGATGCTTTTATGGCTTTCAACAATCCCAACATCGAGCGCCGGTATCGGGAGCGCATCAGGGCGATCGATCTGCTCGTCAACGGCGCTGTCGATCCTCAACGCTACGCTTGGGACGCCACCGCACGACGGTGCGCCGTCCGCGTCGAGCAGATCAAAAATCTTTTCGACGACAAAATTTTTTCCGAGGACAGAGACAAGGAGATCACCGATATCGGACGTGATCTCTCAACGTTCCTGTTGAAATGCGCCGACCCCGAATATCAGGTGGCGCTCGTCGGCACGATCAAAGCCGGCAAGTCGACGTTGATCAACGCGCTGCTCAATTACGAGTTGGCGTCGACGCACATCACGCCGGAGACCGCCGCGCTCACAAAATTTAAGCGCGCCGATGAAGATTTCGTCGAGGTCTCATTCTACACTCAAGACGAGTGGACGGAACTTTGGAAGAGTGCAACGTCGACGACGAACACCGTTTTCGTCGAGGAGTATAACAAGCTCGGAGCCGAAAACGAAAAGCCCAAGTGGCTCGGTCGGGCGCCGAAAAAAATGTCGTTCGGCGATCGTCAACAACTCCGCGCGGAGATCGAGCGTCGGACTTCTTCCAAAAGCCCGCAACATTATTTCGTCAAAGAAGTGGTCGTCGGATTGAAGGACTTCGATTTGCCCGAGGGCGTCGTGTTGATCGATACGCCGGGGCTGAATGATGTCGTCAAGTTTCGATCCGACATCACCGATCAGTACATCGCTCGAGCAAACGCCGTGCTGATGTGCGTCAAGAGTGACAAACTCGAGGGCGGTGAACTGATCACGTTGAATCGCGTCTTCAAAAATACTCACGGCAAGGTCGAAAAAGTTTTCGTGATCGCCACGCAAACCGACACGCTCACCAATCCCGAGGACGATTGGCAGGCTCAACAGGGCGAGTGGACGAAGTACCTCAAGGGCGCGGATTATTTCAACGGCGTCAATCTGGTGCAGAGTAATTTGATTCCGGTGTCGGCGTCGCTGTTCAGTCTGCTCGAAAAATATCGGCGCGGAGAATTTGACGGACCGAAGGACAAAGATTATCGCGCGTTTCGCTCGATTCTGATGAAGTACGGCATCTTCGACGAGTCGGAGCTGGGCGATCAATTTGCGCGGCTCGAGGAGATGACAAACATTCGTCGGCTGCTGCACATCCTCAAGACGCGTGTCGTGGCGAAGTACAAAGAGGATTTGGTTGACGGGATCGTCCGCGATTATGATCATTACGCGGCGCAAATTCGAGAGATCATGGAGAAAAAACGGACGGCGCAGGAACGGCTCATCGCCGACACGCAAAAGGACATCGAGCAGATTCAGGCGGAGCGCAATCAAAAACTCGACGAGCTGAAGACGATCAAGGAGTCGAAAGAAGAATTAGCGGAGTTCGTCAAAAGATTGCGCGTCGAAATGTCGGACGCGGTTGATGCGGCAATGGAAGAAATTCGGAAGGCACATTGATGAAGGCGAGGGTTTGACGTGGGGATTTTCGGTAAATTGTTTAAAGCGGCGGTGTCCGTGGTATTTCCGGCAGCGGCTCCGATCGTGGCGGCGGTTACGGCGGCGTCGACGATCAATACGGCGCGAAAGGTCGTCCAAAAAATTTTTGAGCCGAGCTCGAGTAGCCCGCCGTATGATTACGAATACGAACGGCGTCAACGAGAACGGCGCGAGCGCGAAGAGCGCGAACTTCGGGATCGACAGGATCGGGAGCGTTGGGAGCGCGAACGTCAAGCGCGCGAGGCGGAAGAACGTCGGCGTCGCGAGCGCGAATATCAGCAGCGGTTGGAAGAAGAGCGCAAACGTCTTGCGGAAGAAAAGCGTCAGCAGGAAGAAGCGCTCCGACAAATAAAAGAGGCGCAATTGCGTGCGGAGGCGCGGGCGCGCGAGATCGAAGAGATGAATGAAATGGTGCGGAAATATCGTCAGTCGTTCCGAACGATGGCGTCATCGATCGAGCGCAAGAGCCAACAGTGCATCGATATCGTGTTCGACGGGCTGATGCAGGCGCTGTGTCGCGACGAGAGGCTGTCGAATTCGTACGGGATCAAGCGGCTCGAGCGTCAACACGACGACGTTCGCAAGCGCGTCGAAGGTCGGATCATCAATCGGATCGACATGAGGATCACGTTGGACGACGAGGAATGCGCGGCGATCTTCCGCATGCCCAAGGATAAGGGCGATAAGGCAACGATGATGGACGAGTTCGGCAATCGGATTCTCACCGAGGCGAAAGAGGAGTTAGCTCAGTTCGTCGCGCAAACACTTCGACAGCAGGCGGAGGACGTCACTGATTCGGTGCAGAATTATCTCGAGGATATGGAGCGCAAAACCGTCGAGGCGCAAAACAAATACGCGGCTTGGGAGCGCGAGAAGGAAAATAATTCGTTCGATGCGGAGGCGGAGCAACTTCCGGCGCGGATCAAATTGTATGCGATCGAGTGCGTTGAAAGTCGGCTCGACGACAAAATGAACAGGGCGGCGTGAGTTATGAGTGACGAATACGAGCTGTTAGTGAATGATGTGCTTGCGCTCGAAGAACGGGTCGCGGCAATGGAGCATGAGATCGACGGGCTTGCCGAAGAATTTGATCGGCAGCTTGATATGTTCGCGGAACTGTCGGCGCACATCGAAGGCGTTGAAAAATATTTGTCGGCTCTGGAAGAATTGATGCGCTTGATAGCCGCCAATCAGATGCTCGAGGAAGTCGGCGCGGGAGATGAGGACACCAACAATGCAAAATGATGATGCGCTCAACGCGCGGCAACTCAACGTCAACGCACTCGAGGTGATGCGGCTCAATATCAATGCGCTTGAGATGCGATTGGATCAACTGTCGAAAACGGTCGGGCGCATGAAAAAAGAATTGCGTCGTGAGCGGTTGCGTGATGCGTCGCAACGCCGCGCGGAGATCGACAAACATTTGTCGGCGATCGAAAATCTGATGCGGTTGACGGCAGTCAATCAGATGCTGTCGAAAACCGATCGGGCGATTGAAAATCTCGTCGCGCTCAAATACAATCTCGACGACTTCAACAGTTTGCTGCGTGCGGCGCGGCTCGGGAGTGTCGAGGCGATGTACGACCTCGGCAATACGTTTCGATTCGGCGTCAACGTCGGAGAAAATGTTCGGGACGCGGTGGCTTGGTACGACGGGGCGGCGAAAGAAAATTATGCGCCGGCGATCGCGGAGTTGGCGTCGTGCTACAACTTCGGCGTAGGCGTTGAGATGAACGAGCAGAAGGCGATCGAGCTTTATATGAAGGCGGCGGAATTGGGCTCGACGGAGGCGATGTGTCGGCTGGCGGACATGTATTTTTACGCCGACGAGCCGAATTATGATTATGCGTTTAAATGGTATTTGCAGGCGGCGGCGCTCAATGATGACGAGGGCATGCACCGAGTCGGGCGGTGTTATTTCAACGGTTGGGGCGTCGAGCTCGACAAGGGCAAGGCGTTTGATTGGCATAGACGTGCGGCGGAGCTTGGCAATGTTGAGTCGATGTATGCGGTCGGGATGATGTATTTGACGGGCGACGGCGTTGCGAAAAATAAATATGACGGCTTCGATTGGCTCAAGCGTGCGGTCGAAGTGCTTGACGAGCGCGGGATGAATTTGCCGGACGCGCCGATTTATGAGTTGGCTTGTTGTTATCGAGATGGCGAAGGCACCGATAAGGACGAAGAGAAGGCGCTCGAATTGTTCAGGCGCGTTGCCGAGCACGGCGTAGAGTATCAGTCCCGCGCGGAGCAGGCGATCGCCGACACTCCGTAATACTTCGCGAAGGTGACGTTGTGACCGTCGAGAGGATCGCTCGAGAGATCGCCGCCGATCGACATTGCCGCCGAGCCGAATATCCGAAGCCCCAAAATTTTTTCGAGCCTTCGAGTCGGATTGAGAGGCGACACTTCGATCAATTCTTTCGACCGTTGAGCGTCGATCAGCTCGAGCCGCCGTTGAGTTTGACGGTAAATCGACACGTCGGAGTAAAGGCTGCCGACGATGCTCAACGTCCACATCACGCCGATCACCGTCAACGGCACTACAAATTTTTTCGGGTCGAAATTTATTTGATCAAAAGCCGTCGTCGATGCGATCATCAAAAAGATCGCCGACATGAAACACGATCGAAGCGGCAATTCGGGCGAGAAAATCATTATGAGCGGCACGAGCAATCCCGCCGCCAAACAAGTTTTTATCGATCCCAACGGTCGGCGTTTGAAGATCAGAATGGCGATCGGCACGAACAAAATCAGTTCGGCAAAGATAATTTGGAGTGCGATAAAAAGATGATCAACGATCAGCGCCGTCGACAAAACGAAGTCGGGGTGGCTCAACTGCAGTCGGTTGAAGTTGCCGGGCGCGAAAATTAATAATGCGAAGCCGATCAGAAAAAATATTAATCCGACGGATTGATCCGCGCGGATTTTTTTTTGTTGCACAATCAAAGCGATCGCGACAAACAATGTGGCGAGACCTCCGGCTTCGTTTGACCATCCCGCCAACAATCCCAACGGCGCCGATAAAAATGTGCGGGCGCCGCCACCGCTCCCACCCACTAATGGCAGCGCCCAACCGAGGACGGCATGCCCACCCCGCGTTGGCGGCGCCCCGTCTTCGATCGTTGAGTCGGACGTCCGCAGGGCGCAGAAGGCGGGCGGGCGATCGAATAATCCGTCGGCGCCGAGCGTTGGCAGTTGCGAGCCGACGAGGAATGGCGGCGCGCCTCCTTCAACCGTTGAGCGTGGCGTCCGCAGGGCGGGTGGGGTGAGTAGTCGGGAAAATAAGCCGTCGGCTCCGAGCGTTGGCAGCTGCGAGCCGACGAGAGTTGGCGCCGCCCCGTCTTCGATCGTTGAGTCGGACGTTCGCAGGGCGGGTGGGCGAGAGATAAAATATATGAACAGCAGTTGAGCAACGCCCGCCCATAAATAATTGCAGGCGCCCGTCAACCATTGCATGGTGCTGATCCATTCGGGCACGGCGAGCCACAATCCGAACGCGATCCACAATAAATTTTTCGTCGACAAACGGACGTCGGCGAGCCGCGCAATCAAAAATATCAGCGCGACGAACATCAGAGTGTTTGCGACGTTAAAATAAATTTTGCCGATCCATATAAAAAATTGGATCAACGTGTGCGCGGGAGTGCGTCCGCCCCAAGTCATGTAGTGAGACCATTGCGAGCGGATCAGATCGTCGATCGAATTGACGCGCTCGATTGTGTCGCTCACGCCGTATAAAATATTGCCTACATGATCGCCGTCCCAAATGAACGCGTAGGAAAAATCGTCCGCCGCCAACGGCAACAACGCGTTCCTCACAAAAAATATCAGCGCGATAATCGCCAACGTTAATCTCATTGCGGCACCTCGAGCGCGATCGACTTCAGTCCGTAGTAATTCGCGACCGCGCGGTTGTAGTAAAAATTCGGATCGGTCGACAGCCCCATGATGTGGCGTCCGAACTCCGCATCGACGTAATGATTCAACACTCGAGCGCCGAAGATTTTTTCGAGCGTTGGATCAAAATGCATCGGAGGCAATCTCACTTCGTCGCCCGCATGATTTTCGATAGTCTCAATTTGTTTTTGAACCCGATCGTAAAAATAAAAATCGGCGACGAGCGCTGAGAACATCGTCAACGACAACACGACGGCGATCGGTCGGAGGAACGCCGAAAATTTTTCAATCGAGATCGATTCGAGGGCGATCGTCGAGGCGATCAATAAATAAATCGGCGACGCAAAGCCCGCGTAATCTTTGAACACCGGAGAGAACATCATCGCCGACGGGATCAACAGTGCGGCAATTATAAACGGCGCGGATTTTTTTACGGTCGACGGAGCGAAAAGGATCGGGACGATCAAAAAAATTTCGCGGCTTATGATGTCGAAGAAAATTTTTGAGTGCTCGATCAAAACGTCCGTCGTCAATCGAAAGCCGTCGGGGAATAAATGAGCGGTGCGGACAAAATTGCCCGGCGCAAAGATCATCAGCGCGAAGCCGATCAAAAAAAAGATCAATGCAATCGATTGATCCGCGCGGATTTTTTTTTGTCGGACGATGAAATAAAGGGCAACGAAAAATGCGGCGCCGGCTCCTGCTTCATTCGACCATCCGACCAATAATCCCAAAGACGCCGCTAAAAATGTGTGGGCGCCGCCAACGCTCCCACCCGTCGAGGTCGGCGCCCAACCGAGGACGGCATGCCCACCCCGCGTTGGCGGCGCCCCGCTTTCGACCGTCGAGCCGGGCTCACAACCAAGGTCGGCACTCTCACTCCGCGTTGGCGGCGCCCAGCCTTTAACCGTTGAGCCGAGCGCACAACCGAAGTCGGCGCCCTCACCCCGCGTTGGCGGCGCTCCGCCTTCGTTCGTTGAGCCGAACGCACAACCGAGGAAGGCATGCCCACCCCGCGTTGGCGGCGCCCAGCCTTTAACCGTTGAGCCGAACGCACAACCGAGGTCGGCGCCCTCACCCCGCGTTGGCGGCGCACCGCTTTCGACCGTCGAGCCGGGCTCACAACCAAGGTAGGCACTCTCACTCCGCGTTGGCGGCGCCCCGCCTTCAACTGTCGAGCCGGGGTCACAACCGAGGAAGGCACTCTCACCCCGCGTTGGCGGCGCCCCGCCTTCGACCGTTGAGCCGGACTCACAACCGAGGTCGGCGCTCTCACTCCGCGTTGTCGACGCCCCGCCTTCGACCGTTGAGCCGAGCGGACGGGCGAAAAATTTTTTAAAGGGATTGAAACCGTAGGTTTCGAGGGTGGGTGGGC
>CALGGP010000092.1 GCA_937915885.1 uncultured Selenomonadales bacterium
TTTTTCTTGGCAGTCAAACGATCCATTATCGAAGACAACGTCCCGAACTCGCGCCGAAATACATCCTCCGATATCTCCCGCGCCTCACGACGCAACCGCTCAATCTCCGCCGCGTCCGTGATCTCCGTCAACAGATTGATCGAGCTGTCCGTTATCCCCAATAAAAATACTCTGCCCGCCATTTCTACTATGCAGACAGAGCGATTGGGTCCCAGCGGAAGATTTTCAAGCACTTTGCCCGTCTGTCCGCTTATCCGCGCATTTAATTTTCCTCCGACGAGGCGCGCAAAAACATACGCCATCACCAGCACTATCGCGAATACCGCTATCAAACTTATCACGTACGCCAGCGTCGACCACCAAGACACGCCCGCACTCACCGGCTCTACTTCCTCGTAGCCCGATAAATATCCGGCAGCCTCGGCGCGCGACGCCGACAACGCAATCAATATCCAAATTTTAGCCAACGGCTTTTCTCACGGCCTCGAGCACGCGATCCGCTTGGAAAGGCTTGACGATGAAGTCACGCGCTCCCGCTTGGATCGCCTCAATGACCATCGCCTGTTGACCCATAGCACTGCACATCACAACTTTGGCATTCGGATCGATCTTGCGAATCGCTTTGACCGCGCTGATGCCATCCATTTCGGGCATCGTGATATCCATCGTCGTGAGGTCGGGACGCAGCTCATTATACTTTTCGACCGCCTTCATTCCGTTTTCGGCTTCGCCTACCACTTCATAGCCGTTCTTCGTCAGAATGTCTTTGACCATCATTCGCATAAATGCCGCGTCGTCCACGACCAACACTCGAACTGCCATAATTCATCTCTCCTCTATTGATTTGTAAATCATTTTCCAAAACCTAAATATGAAAACATTATACAACATCGAAAGGCAATCGGCAAGCCCTGTTGAAAATTTTTACTGCAGTCTGGCGGCGCGCTCGGCGGGCGATGCGATCTCGGTGATGCGCACGCCGAAGTTTTCATCGATGACAACGACTTCGCCCTTCGCCAGATATCGACCGTTGACTTGAATCTCGACAGGTTCTCCCGCTAATTTGTCGAGCTCGACGATTGAGCCCGTCGCAAGCTCGAGCACCTCTTTGATTGATTTTTTCGTCCGTCCGAGCTCGACCGTGATCTGGAGCGGGACGTCCAAAATCAATCCGATGTTGGCTTCGTTGACTTGCACCGGTTCCATCGACAGCGGCTGGAACTGCGCCGGCGAGACCGGTACGTTTGCGGCTGCTACGTGCGGCTGCATCTGCGGTGCACCTCCATATCCGTACTGCGCGCCCTGCGGCGCTCCTCCGTATGCGCCCTGTGGCGGCGGCGGTGCCGCTTGCTGTTGAGGCGGAGGAGGCGGCGGTGCGGGAGCCGATTGCTGAGGCGGAGGGGGCGGGGGAGGAGGCGCGGGCTCTTCCTTTTCGGGATCGGGTCCGCCGCCGAGCAGGCTCTGCACCATTTCTTTCGACACATCGACCGGTAAAATCTGCATGATCTCACTGTCGATCAAGCCCTCGACTTCCATTCGGAACGATATCCGAACGATCGGATCGGCGTTCATGACGATCTCTGAGATCGTATCCTCCGACCCGAAGTCGACCAGATTGACTTTCGGCGGCGAGATGTCGATTTTTTTATTGAACATCGTCGACAGCGAAGTGGCGACCGTGCCCATCATCTGATTCATGCACTCGCCGACCGCCGACATGTGTATTTCGTTGAGCTCCTGCTCGGGCTTGGTGCCGTCGCCGCCCATCATCAAATCGGCTATGATTGCCGCGTCCTGCGCTTGGATCGCCAGCACATTGTTGCCGTCGATGCCGATCGTATAACCGACTTCGACGACCAGATACGGCATCGGATAATGTTCTTTGATGATGTCCATCGTCGCGACAGAAACCGTCGGCGTCGTGATGTTGACTTTATGCGCCAACAGCACCGACAACGTCGTCGCCGCGCTGCCCATCGAGATATTTCCGATTTCGCCTAGGGCGTCCTTCTCCATGTCGGTCAGCACGCCGTCTATATTTTCATTACCGCCGCCGGAGCCGCCGCTGTCGTTGTCTGCGTTGTTATTCGCTCCGGCGAGAAGAGCATCTATTTCGTCTTGCGATAACTCGGGCATATAAGCTGCACCTCCTTTTAATGCCGATATCCATCAACCTTTAAGAATTTCCTCTTCTTCGGGCGTGATGACGCGCGTCACTTGCACCGCCATCTTTTTTCCCGACGTACCGGGTCGACAATAAAATTTTATATTGCTTCCGATCCGACAGGGCAGATCGTCTTTCACTCTCGTATTCAATTGAAGCACGTCGCCGAAGCCGAGCGTCAGCCATTCTCTGATCGTTATGTTGACGTCGCCGATCTCGACGATGAACGGGACTTTCGTCCGCTCGAGCTTGCGTCGGATGTCCTCGACTTCGTTTTTGTTGAGCTCCTTCGATATCGACGAGGCAACCCAGAACGTTGTCGTCAACTTCGACATGATCGGCTCGAGCACCAGATAAGGTATGCAGATATTCATCATGCCTTCGATTTCGCCGACTTTCATCTGCATCGTCACGATGACGACCATATCATTCGGCGGCACGATTTGAGTGAACTGCGGATTGCTCTCCGTCGCCTCCAAGCGCGGATTGATCGGCGCGACCGTCGACCACGCCTCCTTGAGATGAGTGATCGCCGTGTTGACGAACCGCCGCATCACCGCGTCCTCGATCTCCGTCAGCGTCCGCGTCTTCATTTGTGTATTGCCGTCGCCGCCGAATACGCGATCGATGAATGCGAACGCGATCTCCGTCGACACTTCCAAAATGATGTTGCCCTTCAACGGCGGCACGCTCAAAACCGAAATCACCGACGGATTTGCCATCGATTGGACAAATTCCTGATAGGTGAGCTGCTCGACCGACGCCACATCGACCGCTACAATCGTCCGAAGGTGCGTCGACAGGTAAGTGTTGAGAAGACGCCCGAAACTTTCATGGAGCATGTAGAGAGTACGTATCTGATCCTTGCTGAATTTGTCGGGACGTTTGAAGTCGTAGACTTTGACTTTTTTCTCCGCCGCCTCGGTGCTGATTGAGGTATCGACCGAGCCGTCCGAAAACGCTTTGAGTAGCCTGTCTATTTCGTCCTGCGACATTATATCGTCGGGCATTTAATCTCTCACCTCACATTATCGAAACGCGCCGTCAAAAAAAAATTACTGCAACAAGAAACTCGTTATATACACGTCGTAGACGCTGCCGCCTCCGAGCTCCGCGTTGAGCTGATCCTTAAGCTGCTTTTTGAGCTCGTCCTGCTTGGTGGCGTCAAAGTCCTCGAGCTTCGTCGAGCGAAGGAATTGCATCGTCGTATCGAGAATTTTGGTATCGGCAATCGGCTGCAGGGCTCCCGCCTCCGTGATGATGTCCTTTTTATTCGGATTCATCTCGAGCACCAAGCCCATCTTGAGGAATTTATTGCTGCGCGGTCCGCCGACATTGACCAAAATCCCTTCCTTCGGGTCGCCGATCTTTATGAAGACGCCCGTATCGTGGAAGCGCATATCGGAGCCGCCGCTGCCCATTTGATCCGATGTCACGTCGGCGAGCATTTTTTGCGACACGAATAAAGCGATGCCTGCCGCCAACGCCAGACCGACCACGACCAGCACCGCGATCAGAATGATGAGTGATTTTTTCTTGGGCTCCGCTGCCGGTGCCGCCTCCGCCGCTTTTTCTTCGTCTGCCATCTCTGCGCAAGCCCCCTCTTAGAACTGCTTCATCGCGCGACGGTATTTCATCACACGACGCACCACTTCATCCATGTTTTCGTCGACGATCAGTTTTTTGCCGTTGGTCAGCGTGATCACCGTGTCCGGCGTCTCTTCGATCGTTTCGATTATCTCTGCGTTCAGAACGAATTCGCCGTGCTTGTGCATATCGGGATTGAATTTCGTCAGCTTGATCATTTCAATCACTCCTTCGCGCTTTGTTATATTTTACCAACGTCTTAATCTTTGTCAACATAAAAATTCAAGGCGTCGACGCCAACGCCAACGCCCTTAACCGTGTTGCGATTTTCGATTTATTTTGCGACGCCGGCGGCTGCCGCGACTTCCGCCGCAAAATCGTCCTTCTTCTTCTCGATGCCCTCGCCGAGCTGATAGCGGGCGAAGCGCACGATCTTAGCCTTGCCGATCACGTCTTTGACGGTCTTCTCGTTGTCCTTGACGAAAATCTGTTCGAGCAGGCAAACTTCCTTATAGAATTTATTGATGCGACCCATGACCATTTTCTCGACGATGTTTGCGGGCTTGCCTTCCTCGAGCGCCTGTTTGCGGAGAACTTCTTTTTCGTGCTCGAGATCGTCCGCCTTGACGCCCGCGCGATCCACCGCCAACGGCACCGACGCCGCGATCTGCATCGCGATATCCTTGCCGAGCCGCTCATTGCCGCCGATTATATCAACGAGCACTCCGATCTTGCCGCCCATATGAATATAGCTCGTGAGCTCGCCTTCGGTCGTATAGCGCTCGAAACGACGCATCGAAAGTTTTTCTCCGATTGTCGCCGTCGCCTCATCGACAGCCGCTTTGACGGTTTTGCCGCCGAGTTTCAACTGCTCGAGCGCCGCGATGTCGGCAGGATTTTCTTCCGCGATCAGTTTCATCAAATCCGCCTGCAGTGCGCGGAACTGTTCATTTTTCGCCGCAAAGTCCGTTTCGCAATTGAACTCGAACAACACGCCGACTTTTTTATCGTCGCTGACGTAAGCGCCGACCGCGCCTTCCGCCGCCACGCGTCCCGATTTTTTAGCCGCCTTCGCGATTCCCTTTTCGCGCAACCAATCGATTGCCTTCTGCTCGTCGCCGTCGACTGCCGCCAACGCCTTTTTGCAATCCATCATGCCCGCGCCGGTCTTCTCGCGCAGTTCTTTTACCATTTTCGGGGTGATTGTTGCCATTTATTCTGCCGCCTCCACTTCTGCCGTCTCCGCGTCCAAGCCCTGTCGACCCTCGAGCACCGCGTCCGCCATTCGCGACGTGATCAGTTTGACCGCGCGGATCGCGTCATCGTTGCCCGGGATCACGTAATCGATCTCGTCGGGATCGCAGTTGGTGTCGACGATCGCCACGATCGGGATGTGGAGTTTATGAGCCTCCGCGACGGCAATTCTTTCCTTGCGCGGGTCGACGATGAAGATTGCGCCGGGCAATTTCTTCATTTCTTTGATGCCGCCGAGATATTTTTCGAGGCGTCCCTGCTCGTGTTTGAGCTGCATGACTTCCTTTTTCGGGAGGATTTCATAGGTGCCGTCGGCTTCCATCGTCTCGAGGTCTTTCAATCGAGTGATGCGCGTGCGGATCGTTTCGTAATTGGTGAGCATGCCTCCGAGCCAGCGCTCGTTGACGAAGTGCTGACCGGCGCGGGTTGCCTCTTCTTTGACGGCTTCCTGAGCCTGTTTTTTGGTGCCGACGAAAAGGATCGATTTGCCCTCTTCGGCGACGCTGCGGACGAACGAATACGCCTCGTCGACCTTGCGAACGGTCTTTTGGAGATCGATGATATAAATTCCGTTGCGCTCGGTGAAGATGTACTTCGCCATTTTGGGGTTCCAGCGACGGGTTTGATGTCCGAAGTGGACGCCCGCCTCGAGCAGTTGTTTCATCGAAATTACTGCCATGGATAAAAACCTCCTGTTCTGATTGTAGCTCGACTTCAACTGACGCGTCCACCGTTGCCGGCACAGTCGCGGCATCGATCGAGCCTCTTAATAGCCCGCAAAGTTTAGCACAACGCCTTATTTTTTGTCAAGCCGATCGTTTTTTTGCGCCGCCCACCGCCCCCACCCA
>CALGGP010000093.1 GCA_937915885.1 uncultured Selenomonadales bacterium
ACGCGCCGAATTGCATTCTCGGCAGAAATTTTTTGTCGAAGTACCGCGCGGAGTTCAAACGGATTCCGAGCGACATCATGAGACTGTGAGGCGATCATCGATGCAATTGAAAAATTATCAGCAGCGCGTGCTCGACGACTTGAGCCGATACCTCGAGCTGTTGAAGTTCGAGACGCCCGCGCGTGCTTACAATCGGGACGGCGGCGACGAACGGATCATCTACGCGCCGAATTGCATTCTCGGCAGAAATTTTTTGTCGAAGTACCGCGCGGAGTTTAAACGAATTCCAAGCGACATAATGAGACTGTGAGGCGATCATCGATGCAATTGAAAAATTATCAGCGGCGCGTGCTCGACGACTTGAGCCGATATCTCGAGCTGTTGAAATTCGAGACGCCCGCGCGCGCTTACAATCGACTGTGGAAGGAACGCGGGCTGTCGGTCGGCGCGGTCGATTGCGATCTGCCGCCGTATAACGATGCGCTCGACGGAACGCCCGCCGTCTGTATCAAGGTGCCGACGGGCGGCGGCAAAACTTTCATCGCAAGTTGTGCCGTCAAAAAAATTTTCGACGTGTTCAATCGGCGTTGCAAGGTGGTCGTGTGGCTGGTGCCGTCCGAGGCGATCCTCACTCAGACGCTCGACGCGCTCAACAATCCCGAGCACCCGTACCGCCGACGGCTCAACGCCGACTTTCAATCGCGAGTGGCGATCTGCTCGAAGGAGCAATGCCTCAACGGGCAAAATTTTTCGCTGTCGACGGTCGACGCGCAACTGTCGATATTGGTGCTGTCGTATGATTCGTTTCGCGGGCGCAAGGAAAGTCTCAAATCGCGTCAAGCCAACGGCAATTTATCGAGCTACGCGTCGTTGCCGATCGAGCGACGTGTGTCGGACGCCGCCGAGTCGTCGCTGATTCAGACGATCAATCGATTGCGCCCGATTGTGATCGTCGACGAAAGTCACCACGCGAAGTCGGCGCTGTCGATCGAGATGCTCAAAAATTTTAATCCGTCAATGGTGCTGGAGTTGACGGCGACGCCGCGATCAACGAGCAATCTGATCGCGATCGCGACGGCGGCGGAGCTCAAGCGCGAGGACATGGTGAAACTGCCGGTGATCGTCCGCAACTTCAACGATCGGGCGTCGGTGATGTTGAGCGCGATTGAATTGCGGCGTCGACTGGAGGAGGCGGCGAAGTTCGGCGATCGATATATCCGACCGATCGTATTGTTTCAAGCGCAGCCGCGCACGTCGGACGACAGCGAGACGTTTGACAAAATCCGCGCGGAGCTGTTGAAATTAAAAATCCCGCCGGAGCAGATAGCGATCCGAACGGCGGAAAAAAACGAATTGCGCGGGGTGGAATTGATGAGCCGCGCCTGTCCGATCCGATACATCATCACGGTGAACGCGTTGCGCGAGGGTTGGGATTGCCCGTTCGCATACGTGCTGGCGTCGCTGGCGAACAAGACGAGCGCGGTCGATGTCGAGCAGATCGTCGGACGGATTTTGCGCCTGCCGCACTCGATTCGGAACGCCGACATCAATCTCAATGAGGCGTATGTGTTGACATCGTCGGCGCGATTCAATGAGACGCTCGAGCGGATTGTCGCCGCGCTCAACGGCGAAGGCTACAGCCGACGGGATTGCCGACCGATCGAACAGCCGCAAAATATTTTCGAGACGCCGTTGAATTTTGGAGCGGACGATGTACGAGCGGACGACGTTGACGAGATGATGAATGATGCGGCGGACGCGGGGCGGGCTTATGAGGAGCAATCGAACGAAGAATTATCGGCGGGCTCAACGGTTGGCTCGACGGCGGGAGCGACGGGGGCATTCGGCGCGGACGATGCGCAAGCGGACGACGTTGACGCGATGATGAAAGAGGCGGCGGACGCGGGGCGGGATTATGAGGAGCAATCGGGCGAAGAATTATCGGCGGACTCGACGGTTGGAGCGACGGGGGCATTCGGCGTGAAACGATTCAAAGTGAAGGCGGAGTTCGCGGAGGACATTGAAAAAATTCGACTGCCGCAATTTGTGATGGAGACGCGCGCGGGGGAGTGGTCGGGCGTCGAGAGTTCGATGTTCGACAGCACGGTTTTGCTCGAAAAGGAAAATTTAGAGCTCGACTTCGGACTGATCCGCGCGGAGCTGTGCGATCTGTCGACGGTGGACGAAAATATTTTCAAGATCGACGCGACGGAGCATGGTCTCGAGCGCAGGAAACTGAACGCGACGGAGCAACGACGGATTATCGGATTGAGCATGACGCCGTCGATGAAAATCAGTCGGGCGCAACAAGTGATTACGGCTCGATTGCGGCAGATCAATTCGCTCAGCGACGCGGACATACACACTTACGTCGAGCGGCTGATCGAGGTGCAAAACGCGGAGGGTCTCGAGCGGCTGATGGAATTTCCTTGGGCGTGTTCGGAGGCAATCAAAAAAAATATTGACGGCTCGTTGACGGCGCATCGGCAGAAAAAATTTTATGAGATGCTGTCGACGGAGCGGATCAAGTGTCGCGAGAGTTATCGGATGCCGCGCGCGATCACGCCGACGACGAGTATCGAGCACATAGCGCGGTCGCTGTACGAGGGCGAGGAGTCGATGAATGCGCTCGAGCAGAGGTTGGTGTACGAGTTGACGGCGGTCGAGGGGGTGCGTTGGTGGCATCGGAACATCGCGCAACGGGAGTTTTGCATCAACGGGTTCATCAATCATTATCCGGATTTGATGATCATGATGGACGACGGGCGGATAATTTTTGCGGAGACGAAAGGTCGGCACTTGGACAATGAGGAGTCGGCGTTGAAGGCGCGATTGGGGCGGGAGTGGGCGACGCGCGCGGGCGATCGATACAAATATTTTATGGTGTTCGAGGACAAAGACGCGCCGATAGAAGGTGTAGTGAACATGAGCCGCTTTATCGGCATCGTCAATGCGCTTTAAGGTTGTATTGCTTTCGTCTGCATGAGATCGGCGTCGATCAGAGCTGAATGAGGTTGCCGTCGGCGTCGATGGGATCGAACAGTAAAAACAGCGCCGACAGATCGACGTGAAACATCACGGTGTACTCGTCCTCGTCGGGCTCGGCATCGTTGAGTTTGTTTGAATACAGCAGCGCCGCCGCGTGGCAGTAATCGTTTACCTGCTCGTCGAAGGCGTTCATTTTTTTTGCGCAAACGGTGTGGTCGAAGGTGACGACGGTACCGACGGGAAAATATCCTTCGACGAAAACTTTCTCGGGCAGAAAAACATTTTCTTCGACGAACGGGATCGGCACTTTCGAGCGGAGCCGAAGCCCCTCAAATTCTAATACGTTGATCAATGTGATCGACCTCCAAAATAAATTTCCC
>CALGGP010000094.1 GCA_937915885.1 uncultured Selenomonadales bacterium
GCTTGGGGCGACGAGGCGGGGCGTGCGCCGTCGATGGTGGGCACTGCCGATGATGCGGGGCGTGCGCCGTCGTCGATGGGTGCCGCCGATGAAGTACGTGCGCCGTCGATGGTGGGCACCGACGATGATGCGGGGCGGGCGCTGCCGTCGATGGTGGGCACTGCCGACGATGAAGGGCGGGCGCCGTTGTTGGTGGACGCTGCCGACGATGAAGTACGGGCGTCGCCGTCGATGAAAGCCGACAATGATAAAGGATGAGCGCCGCCGTCAATGGAAGCCGCCGATGAAGTACGGGCGCTGCCGATGGTGGGCACCGACGACGATGAAGGGCGTGCACCGTCGATGGTGGGTGCCGCCGATGAAGGACGTGCGCCGTCGTCGATGGGTGCCGCCGATGAAGTACGTGCGCCGTCGTCGATGGGCGCCGATGAAGTACGGGCGCCGTCGGTGGGTGCCGACGATGAAGTACGGGCGCCGCCGTCGGTGGGCGCCGCCGACCTCTGTTGGGCGCCAACGGTGGGGGGCGGGAGCGACGGCGGCGCCCCTTCCGTCCCTTCAAACGATCGATAGATGAGCCCGACAATCTCGCCCGCCTGCTTCGATATCTTCAGCGCCGGATTTACATTCTCGTCGTCGGGATCGATCAAAAAATTCAGCCGCGAATACTCATGCGCCAGCCGCTCAATCAAAACGATCTTCGGCTCCGTCGCGTCGCGCCGATCCATGTCATAAATGCGCAGCTCGACAAAATTACACACGACGATCCAGCGCGGACGCCTCGAGTACGGAAGGGCATCCGCATAACGTTTCGCCTGCTCGAACGGCGTCAAAAATTTGCCGTCCGATTGCCGCCCCGGCTTGTCGAGATCAATCCCGCGCGATTTATTTTCGATCAAAACTTTAGTCGTCGAGATCAAACCGTCGATAAAACATGGGTGATCATCGACGGCAATCGGCACTTCAAACGAAATAAATTTTTCGGGCTCGACAACGCCCAAGACGCGGAGCATCGCCAGCCAAAAAGATTGGGCGTCGGATTTCTCCGAGCCGCGCTCCCTCCAATCATCGACAAAATTTTTAACGGTCGGACGATCAATCACGGTCAACACCTCTTAAAAGCAATGCGTAATTCGTAATTAAAAGGGGGGCGCCGCCGGCGCGGGGTGGGATCACTGTCCTCGGTTGGGCGCCGCCTCGATGGGTGGGTGCGTCGGCGGCGCCCTTCTATCCGTCACCCCTTCGCCCCCAATTACGCATTATGCATTACGCATTACGAATTGTCACCGGGCTCGCTCGAAAAAAATTTTTATTTCATTGCATTGCGCGAAACTGTCTGCTATAATCACACAAAATAAAAGGAGGCATTTATTTTGATTCAACTCGAAAAAAAGCAAGTAAAAATCATCAGCATTCTGATTGCTGTTCTGTTCATCGGCAGCGTCGTGGCGATCGCGCTCACGCAATCCGGCACGGGCGTGGCGAGCGCGGCGGGCGGCAACGTGGGCGTCATCGATTATCGGCAGGTGATGAGCCAGCATCCCGACTTGAATAACGTCGAGCAGCAGATGCAAACCGCGATCGCCGACGTCAAGCGCGAGTTCGAGGAAAAATCGGCGGGCATGAACGACCAGGAGAAAGCGGATTATTATCAGCAGAGTCAGCTCCGTCTGCAGCAGAAACAGCAGGAGCTCGTGGCGCCGATCGAGCAATCGATCCAAGACGCAATCAAGAAGGTCGCCGACAATAAAGGACTGCAGGTCGTAGTCGAGAAGACTGCCGTGATCTACGGCGGGCAGGACATTTCGCAGGACGTCATCAATCGTCTCGGCAAGAAATAATTTGCTTGGGCGCGAACTTCCGATCCGTAAAATTTCACTCGGGGCTCGCGCCCCATTTTTTTAGGGAATATGAACAAAACGCTGTGCGCGGGACTCGCGCTGATTGCAACAGTGGTCGGGCTGGGTTATATCTACGTGAGTGATCAACCCGAAGCGCCCGTCGCTCCGTCGACGCCGTCTAAAAAAATTATGCCGTCGACGCGAATTGGATCGATCGATCTCGAGCGCCTGATAGAGGCTCAATTTGACAGTGTTCGATTTGCGCATCTCGACGAGCGGGAGCATTTTCTTCGGATTGAGCTCAACAATGCGATGCGCCCGATCACGATCGAAGAGCCGACGGTGGATTCAAAGCCGTTTGATGATTCGGTGTGGCAAAAAAATGCGCAGACGATCATAAGTGAGGCGGCGGAGATCGAGCGTCGGAAGAAGCAGGCGGCGGAGGATTATCGCAAGACGACGGAGGCGGAGTATTTAAAGAGGCGCGACGAGATTGACGGGCAGTTTTTGAATGAGACGTTCAACATCAGAATGAAACTGCAGAATGCGAAGGTCATGCGATTGACGGAGGAAGAAGTTGCGGGGCTTGAAAAGCGCTTGTCGGAAATCCAACGGGAGCGCGGGGAGATACAACGCGGGCTCGAGGAGCAATGGATTCAAGAGATCGCCGATCACGCGGAGGCGTCGATCAAAGACGACGTAGAAAAACTACGGGCGCAAGCGCAAGAGTCGATGGAGCGGGTAAAGGCGCAGGCTCGAGAGGAACAAGAGGCGGCGCAAGCGCGCAATCGCGCGGTGATGGAGCGTTCGCAAGCGGTGATGGAGCGTCGGCAGCTGGTGCAGACGTTGACGCATGAGCTGGAGGACGTGATCAATGAACGTCAAGCGCTCGAGGATCAAGTGTTACGCGAGATCGAAGACGAGACGGTGAGGCTGGCGGTGGTGCATAATCTGTCGCTGGTATTGTTGCGTCGTGATCTGGAGGAGCGGGACAAATTTTATCCGTTTGATTTTGAGACGGAGTATAATTTTGATCTCAACCGTCCGCGCGGGTCGGGAGCGGTAGTATTTCCGACGGCGGGCTCGATCGATTTAACGGACGAGCTGATAAGGGAGTTGAAGAGGCGCGGGGCGCAGGACAGATAAAGGAGAATGGCATTGAAAAGGAAATTTTTATGCGCGGCACTGTTGGCGGCGACGCTGGCGGTGAGCGGATGCGGGGAATTGAATATAGGGTATGCGGACTACGAAAAATTGATGGACACTCCGCAAATCAAAGCGGTGCTCGAAGAGGGCGAGACGAAGGCGCGGGAAATACAAGAGGCGGCGGAGGCAGAACTTGCGGGTCGCGAAGATTTGACGGACGAAGAGATTCAAAAAGTGCAAACGGACGTGCAACGCAAGCTGATGGGTATTCAGCAGGCGTATTTTACGCAGTACACGCAGAAGATGAACGCGGCGGCGGAAGCGGTGTCGAAGGAAAAATCGCTGGAGATCATCGTTGACAGCTCGGAGGATCAAAAGATGGTGTTCATGGGCGGCGTCGACGTGACGAACGATCTGATTCAAAAACTGCAGTAAAGTTTATTGGGGCGCCGCCAACGCCCCCGCCCACCGGTGACGGCGCCCAACAGAGGCTGAGGTTCCCACCCGCGTTGGCGGCGCCATACTCGCCCGCGTCGGCGCACAGTCGAAGGAGGCAGGGATCGACAGCGTTGTCGGCGCGCAGTCGAAGGCAGCAGGCTCGCCCGCGTTGGCGGCGCACAATCGAAGGCGGAATGCTCGCTCGCGTCATCGGCGCACAGTCGAAGTCGGCAGGCTCGCTCGCGTCATCGGCGCACAATCGAAAAGAGCCGCCCGCCGTCCGGGAGGGTGGGCTTGTAAAGCAGCGATGCTGCCGGTGGGCGGCTCTTTCGGGCAAAAGCCCATTTAGCCCCGCAGAGTTCACGGACGAGCGGGGAAAATATAAAAATTGGTGATAGCATGGAAAAAAATTTAGGAGAGATCGCCCGACTGGTCGGCGGCACCATCCGCGCGGAGCATGCCGAAGTCAAAGTAAAAAATCTCGGCAACATATCTGATGCGGTCGAGGGCGATTTAATTTTTGCGGTCGGAGCCTACGTCGAGGCGGCGGCTCAATCAAAGGCGTCGGCGGTGTTGATCCCCAACGAAGTAAAAGATTTTCCGTTGCCGTCAATCCGCGTCAACGATCCGAAGGCGGCGTTCGCTCATCTGCTCGAAACTTTTGCCAAGCCCAAGCTCAACATCAAAATCGGAGTGAGCGATCGGGCGTATGTCGGCGAAGGCGTCAAGCTCGGGCGCGACGTTTCGATCATGCCGTTTGCTGTGGTCGACGACAACGCGACGATCGGCGACGGCGCAATCATTTATCCGCACGTCTACATCGGACAACACGCGTCGGTCGGAGCGAACACGATCATTTATTCGAGCGCGACGATCCGAGAGTACTGTTCGATCGGAAAAAATTGCGTGATACATTCGTCGGCGGTGATCGGAGCGGACGGCTTCGGATTCACGACGAAGGACGGCGTCCACACGAAAGTCCCGCAGGTCGGCAACGTGGTCGTCGAGGACGACGTCGAGATCGGAGCGCACGTCGGCATCGATCGCGCGGCAATGGGCTCGACGGTGATCGGGCACGGCACCAAAATTGATAATCTCGTCCACATCGGACATAACTGCAAAATCGGAGCGAATTGTTTGATCGTGGCGCAGACGGGCATCAGCGGCTCGACGACGGTCGGCGACAACGTCACCTTCGGCGGGCAAGTCGGCACGGTCGGGCATATAAATATCGGCGGCAATTCGGTGTACGCGGCGCGCTCGGGGATCAATAAAAACATGCCCGAGGGATTTTTCGGAGCGGGCTTCCCCGTGCAATCGCACGCCGAATGGTTGAGAATGACGGCGTCGTTGAAACAGGTTCCCGAGCTGATTAAAGCCGTCCGCCAACTTCAAAAGGAAAAAACTTGACAGAAAGCAATCGTGGTTTAAAATAAACTTGAAAACGGTTGACAGGGAGGAGGAGATCGACATCGCTATAACCATTGCAGCATTGATCTTTGGAATAATCGCGGGCGTCGCGATCGGCTATACGGCGCGGAAGCGTACGGCGGAGGCGCAATTCGGTTCCGCCGAAGAGCAGGCGCGGCAAATAATAACGGACGCGCAGGAGAAGGCGCTCGCGGAAAAAAAATCGGCAATAGTGGAAGCCAAAGAAGAAATTCATAAAATGCGTCAAGAACTCGATCGAGACACGAAGGATCGGCGCAACGAACTCACGCGGCAAGAACGTCGGGTGGTGCAGAAGGAAGAAAATCTCGACAAAAAAATGGAGTCGCTGGAGAAAAAAGAGCAGTTGCTGTCGAAAAAGGAGGCGCGGCTGAACGAGTCGCAGGCGCAATTGGATTCGATGCAGGAAAAGGAAAATGCGGAACTGGAGAGGATAGCGGCGCTGACGCGCGACGAGGCGCGCAATATTTTGATGACGGAACTGGAGGAAGGGCTCAAGCACGACAAGGCGATCAAGATAAAAGAGTACGAGACGCAAATCAAAGACGAGGCGGATAAAAAGGCGCGGGACATCGTAAGCGTGGCGATCCAGCGTTGCGCGGCGGAGCATGTAGCGGAGACGACGGTCTCAGTGGTGACGCTGCCGAGCGACGACATGAAGGGACGGATAATCGGGCGCGAGGGGAGAAACATTCGGACGCTCGAGACGTTGACGGGCGTCGATCTGATCATCGACGACACGCCGGAGGCAGTGATTTTGTCGGGCTTCGATCCGATCCGACGCGAGATAGCGAAGGTGGCGCTCGAAAGATTAGTGTCGGACGGGCGGATTCACCCCGCGCGGATCGAGGAGATGGTCGAGAAGGCGACGAAAGACGTCGACAATCGGATCAAAGAGGCGGGCGAGCAGGCGATGTTCGCGGTCGGAGTGCACGGCATTCATCCCGAGCTGGTCAAATTGATCGGGCGGTTGAAATATCGGACGTCGTATGGTCAAAACGTGTTGGATCATTCGATCGAAGTGGCGCATCTGGCGGGCGTGATGGCGAGCGAACTGGGCGTGGACGTCAATTTGGCGAAACGCGCGGGCTTGTTGCACGACATAGGCAAGGCGGTCGATCACGAGGTCGAAGGTCCGCACGTGACGATCGGAGCCGATTTGGCGAAACGATATCGGGAGAATAAGAATGTGATCAACGCGATCGCGGCACATCACGGCGACGTTGAGCCTCAGACAATGATCGCGGTGCTTGTTCAGGCGGCGGACGCTATATCGGCGGCACGCCCGGGCGCAAGACGGGAAAATCTCGAAACCTACATAAAGCGTCTGCAGAAGCTTGAAGAGATCGCGAGCAGCTATGAGGGTGTTGAAAAGTCGTTTGCTATACAGGCGGGACGCGAGGTTCGCATCATGGTCAAGCCTGAGGCGGTAAACGATGACGCAATGATCATCGTTGCTAAGGAAATAGCAAAGAAAATAGAGAGCGAGATGGAATACCCCGGTCAGATCAAGGTAAGTCTTATCAGAGAGACCCGAGCGGTAGACTATGCAAAGTGATCGCTCTCGCTGAAACCCGTAAAATAAGGAGCATCTGCCGGATGCGGATAACACACGTTTCTCCCCGCGCGATAAAGGCGCGGATGCGGCATAACGGTATTATCCATCTTCTACCCTTCCGGCTCGCTCCTTTTTTATCATAAGGGCGGTAAACTCTTACCGCATTTATGATAAAAATATTTGGAGATAGAATATGAGGATTTTATGTATAGGCGATATTGTGAGCCGGACAGGGCGCAGTATGCTGTTTAAATATGTTGATGATCTGAAATACAAGGCGAAAATTGACCTTGTTATCGCAAACGGCGAAAACTCGAACCACGGCAGAGGCATGACCCGCTCCTGCTATAACGAGATGAAGCGCGCCGGAGTGGACGCATTCACGATGGGCAATCACGTCTGGGGCGCGAAGGATATCATCGCAATAATGGAAAACGAGGGCGATGTTGTCCGCCCGGCGAACCTGCCCGATGGAGTACCTGGTCCCGGCAGCATCGTTGTCACCGCCAAAAACGGTGTTAAGGTCGGAATAATAAACCTGATGGGGCAGGTGGACATGACCCCATGCGATTCGCCCTTTACCGCAGCTGACAGAGAGATAGAAAAGCTGTCTGCCGTAACACCTGTTATCCTTGTGGACTTCCACGCCGAGGCGACCTCGGAAAAGATCGCTATGGGTCACTATCTTGACGGCAGGGTATCGGCTGTATTCGGCACGCATACGCATGTACAGACCGCGGACGCAAGGA
>CALGGP010000095.1 GCA_937915885.1 uncultured Selenomonadales bacterium
CGTCGTCGACTTGTCGTATTTAATGCGAATCGAGCTGCCGCCCTCCGGCGTCGCCGCCAAATATCCCGAGTGCGTATAACTGTCGTCGAGCTCCCAAGTGATGTCACCGAGATTGTTTTATTATAACGGTTGAGCAAAGTCAATTTTATACAGTTGCCCACGTGCCGGACGCGTGATCGAAGCGTTGACGGGTGCCGTCCGCATACTCGACCGTCGTTGTCGTCGTCGTCGACTTGTCGTATTTAATGCGAATCGAGCTGCCGCCCTCCGGCGTCGCCTCCAAATATCCCGAGTATGTATAACTGTCGTCGAGCTCCCAAGTGATGTCGCCAAGATTGATGTTGTGCAGCAGGATCAAATCATCGTCGGCGCAATCGTTGATGCGAATCCATCCTTCGCCCGCGCCCGCGACAAACACATCAGCGCCGTCGCCGCCGTACAGGTAATCCGAGGCGTAACCGTAATTGCCGCCGCTGCCCCAGAGCGTATCGCCGCCCGCGCCTGCGTAAATGTAATTGCTTTGATTGTTGCCGATCAACAATCGCCCGCCGACCGTATCATTTTCCGCGTTGATGTTGATGATCGACGTATCAGACCAAGTGCCGACCGAATTGCCGTTCCAATCGACGCCCCCGAGCACCACATCACCGACATAACTCGACGAGACATGAATATTGCTGTCGTAATTCGTCAAGCCGTCGGCGGGCGAGACGCCGCGATGATTATAAACTTTCGTCGAGCCGTCGGCGTATTCGAGCGTCGTTGTCGAGGTCGTGTCGGTGTCATAGTGAACGTCGATGAACGTAGAATTATAATTGTCGTCGAGCAAAGTAAGCACCAAAATGTTATTTGCGCCGGAACGGGAGATGCTCTCGTAAGAAATGTCGGAGGCGTTAATGTTGTGCAGGACGACGCGATCATCATCCGCGCAATCGTAAATATAATTGTTGCCCTCGTCCTTGCCGACAATGAAAGTGTCGCCACCCGAGCCTCCGTAGAGCCAATCCGATCCGCCGCCGCCGCCCCAGATCGACGCGCCACCCGAGCCCGCGCGGATTTCATTGCCGAGCGCGCTGCCGATCAACAGGCGTCCGCCGACCGTATCATTCGACGCGTTGATGTTGATGATCGAGTCGTCCGACCAACCGTCGATCGAATCACCGTTCCAATCGACGCCCCCGAGCACCACGTCACCGACATACGACGACGAAACCATCACAGTCGAGTCGAGCGTCGTCAAACCTTCGGAGAGATTAGCGTCTCTGATCAGATCGTAGACGCTGCCGCTCGCATAATCAAAGGTGCGCATTTCGCCGTCGCCGTAGATGATCGTCGTGTGCGTCGTCGTTTCGGTTTGGCAGCGAATATTTATTTTGGTGCCGTCGTTGAGTATCAAGTCAATATACTTGGCGCCTAAAGAGTACGGCTCCAGGGAGACGTTGGCGACATCGGCGACGGTGATACCCTTAAGAACAACAACATCATCGTCGGCAACGTCGTACATGTAGACGTCACCTTCGCCCGCGCCGGCAATGAACGTGTCGGCTCCGTCGCCGCCGAACAAATTATCGGAACCGCCGTCGCCGCCCCACATTGATACGCCGCCCGAGCCCGCATAAATTTCGTTGTCTTGAGCATTGCCCGCCAACATTCTGCCGCTGACGGTGTCGCCGCGAGCTCCAATGTCTGCGGGCGTCGTGATCGACAGCTCGTCAAGATAAACGTCTCCGACATACTCGGACGAGACATAAATCATTCCGGCGATTTTCTTCAAGCCGTCCGGCAAATTCGCATCGTTTTCGACAAAGGCATCGCGCCAATCGGAATCGTTGAAATCCACGACGCGCGTCTCACCGTTGGAGTATTTGAACGTCGTAGTCTTGAGCTCTTCGTCGGCGTAATTAATTTCGATCCGAGTGCCGTCCGTGGTTTTGAGATTTAATATGCCGTATTCGAGATCGTACATCCCAATATTGAGAATAATGTCGTCGGGCGTGATGTTGCTGAAAACAATAACATCCTCTTCGTTGAAGTTGTTTATCGAAACATTGCCCGCGCCCGCGTCAACGATGAAGGTATCGGCACCCGTGCCTCCATAGAGATAATCAAAGCCGATGCCGCCAAAATAAGAATCGTAATAAGCCATGCCGCCGCCCCAAAGCGACGCGCCGCTCGAGCCCGCGTAAATTCGATTGCTCCGATCGTCGCCGGCAAGCAGACGTCCGCCGACGGTATCTCCCCGATCATCAATACTTGAGAGAGTCGGTCCCGACCAACCCTCGACGACATTTCCGTAAGGATCGACGTCGCCGAGATAAAAATTGCCTTCATACTTCGACGTAAGATAAACCGCACTGCCGATCGTCATGAGACCGTCGGTGAAATCGTCATCATCATAGAACAGCGACAGCCAACTTTCGGTGTCGTGATCGTAAGTGCGCGTCTCACCGTCGGCAAATTGGATCGTCGTCTTCTTCGCGTCATCGTGATTAATAACAATGATCGAGCCGCCGCTCGTGCGTATCATGATGTACTGATCACCGAAAGAGCCGCCGAGTCCGATGGCTGCAATATCTTGTCGATCGAGGAAAATTATATCGTCGTCGTCGTCAAAAGGATAAATATCAACGGTTCCGTCGCCGTCGCCCGCAATGAAAGTGTCGGCTCCGGCTCCGCCGTAAAGATAATTCATGCCGCCGTTGCCGCCCCAGAGCGACGCACCTCCCGAACCCGCGCGGATCGTATTATCGTTTTCGTCGCCCGCCAACAATCTGCCGCTCGTTGTATCTTTTCGAGCGTCGATCGTTGAGATCGAATCCGCCGCATAACCGTCGATCGCATTTCCGTTCCAATCGACGCCGCCGAGTGCCACGTTGCCGACATACTCCGACGAAACATAAATTGCGCCGTCATAATTTTTCAGCCCGTTGGGAGTGCCTTCGACGAGATGAGTATAAACTTTTGTCGAGCCGTCGGCAAACATAACCGTTGTGGTCGAGGCGGTGTCGGTGTCGTACCAAATACTGATGCCGTTGGTCGACCAAGAATAGCGCGGATCCTGAAAGCGCAGATTGATGACGTTTTCATCGTCGTAGTGAGATATATTTTCGGACAGAATGTCTTCGGGCATGACGTTGTAGAGATAAACCAAATCTTTATCTTCCACGTGGTGCATGCTCCCGCCGAAGTAGCCCTCGATCGTTCCGGAGACAAATACATCTTCACCGTCGCCGCCGTTGAGATAATTATAACCGTTCGGACCGCCCCACAGCGTTGCGCCGCCCGAACCCGCGAAGATATAATTTTCGTGGTCGTTGCCCATCAACAATCGACCCGCGACGGTATCACTCTCCGCATTGACGTCAATGATCGACTCGTTAATCCAACCGTCAACAGCGTTGCCGTTCCAATCGACGCCGCCCAACACGATATCGCCGTCAAAATCCGACGTGACGGTAATATTGTCATTTGCCATAATCAAACCGTCCCGGTCTTCGTAACCGGAACGATCGGGCTCCGAATACTCCCAAGTCTGATCGGCATAATTGTACTGCCACTTCGTATAATCGGCGAGTCTGAACGTCGTCGTCGACGCGCCCTCCGCGCGGTGCACTTCGATCGCGTCGCCGTCATTCATCGACAAACTTATGCCTTCGTCGTTCGTCGTGAGCGTCGGCGCCAGCGACATAAAATCATTGGCGGCGATGTTCCAAAGCATGATGATATCGTCGTCGCCGCTGTTGAGAATCGAAGTGCGACCTTCGCCCCGTCCCGCAAAAAATGTATCGGAGCCTCCGCCGCCGACAAGCGTATCATTGCCGCCCGTGCCGCCCCATATCGATGAAGTACTTCTGACGCCCGCGACGATCGAATTGTCGAGATCGTTGCCGACCAGCGCCCGATATTGAACGACGTCTTCAGAGGCGTCGATAATCTCAACGCCATTAAAGATGTTCGCCCGACTGAGCCAAACATTTCCTTGGTAGAGAGTTGAAACTTTCAACGCGCTTTTGCCGTCGACATCGACGAGCGACAGGGCGCCGGTGTCAAGCGCGAGCGGGCGCCAACCTTCTTCGCGCTGCACCGTCCAATTATTGAAGAGATAATCGTATTTGAGTTGATAGCCGTCTTCGAGCTCGACGGTAATAGTCCACGCGTTTTGATCGCGAATGACGGCAAGTTGGGTTCCGTTTATATTCGACTCGAAAAGGAGCATGCGCGCGGGAGAACCGCCCCACCTGACGATCTCCAAATCGTAATCCCAATAATATCTGTCGGAAGTGATGCCGTCGAGATACACCGAATTCTTGACAATGCCGGCGTCAACGTCGGAAAAAATATCTTTCGATGAGAGATTGCCCATGAAAACGATATCATTTTCGTCGACGCGATACATCGCCGAGGAATTTTGATACTCTCGAGTGGCGGCGATGAAAGTGTCGGCGCCGTCGCCTCCGAAAAGTCGATTGGAATCGTCGATACTACCGAAAGTCTGAGTCGGATTGTTGGTCGGACCGCCCCACAGAGTATTGCCGCCGTCGCCGCCGTAAATATAATTCGTATTGTCGTTGCCGGCGAGGATTTTTCCGCCGACGGTGCCGTTGCTGTCGAAAATCGCCGTGATTGACGCGTTCGAATATCCCTCGACGGTATTGCCGTTCCAATCGACGCCGCCGAGCACAATGTTTTTGTCGTAATCCGACGAGACGAAAAGCCAATCGCCGTTGACTGCGCCGTTTTCATAGTTGTAGTAGATCGACAGCCTGTCATCGGACAAAAATTTTCGCCCTGCCTTCGTGTTGCGCAAAACATTGCCGTCGTTGTCGATCACTCTGACGGGCGTATCATACAAGCGATCGCCATTGTCGAGATTTTCAAACCGCAAATTGAGCCCGCGATCGGACAAATTCAGCGCCGCAACTTTCGTATCGGGATCATAACGAAAAGTGTTGTTTGAAGTGGACGCAACCGACGCCGCCGCCTCTTCGGCTGCAAGATAAGCCTCTTCGTTGATTTCGATCGCGTTATCGCCGACGGCAGCGAGCACCGCCAATTCTCCGTCCGCCGTCAACGTCACGAGCACCATCGTATCTTCGTCGAGATTGAAGTCTTTGATCGTCGCCGAGATCGTGTGATCGCCCGGCAGGAACGCAAACGTGTCTCGACCGCCGCCGCCGATCAATATCATTTCGTTCGCTCGAGTCGCGTCGACGAGGATCAGATCGTCGCCGTCCCTGCCGTCGATCGTGCTCAAAAATCCGTGCGCCTCGAGAGTATCAGCGTCGTCGCTCCCGACGATCGATTGTCGAATGTCGCCGTCATATTCGCCGTAATTTACATCGACGGTAATCTCACCGTCGGCGGTCTGATATGTCTCCGAAAAATTTTTAGTCATGACCGAACCTCCTTACCGCACATCAGAAGTAGCAATCGACGCCGAACTGAAACAGTCGCCCCGGCGCATTTTGACTTCGACCGTAATACGAGCGATTTTGATTGGTAAAATTGATCGCCTCTCATCGTCGGCGGTCTGATATATTTCCGAAAAATTTTTAGTCATGGTTGAACCTCCTCACCGCGCATCAGAAGTAGCAATCGACGCCGAACTGAAACAGTCGACCCGGCGCATTTTGACTTCGACCGTAGTACGAGCGATTCTGATTGGTAAAATTGATCGCCTTCGCATAGATCGTTGCCCAATCCGACACGTCGCAACTTACATTGAAGTCCCACAACGCAAAACTGTCCTCCATGTAATTGGCGCCGTTGGAGCCGCTGCCCGCCATGCCATGCAACGTCGCCCGCCACGGACCGTTCTGATATCGGATCGATGCGCTGTAACTGTTCTTGGGCATGCGCCAATGGTTGAGATATTCCTCCGAGCCGAGCGGTCGATCGCGGTAAGTGTAGGCGTAGCCGAGATTATAACTCCAATGGTCGTCGAGCTTTTGACGGTAGACGAGATTGGCGCCGCGCTGTTTGTCGTGACCGGAGTTGACGTAATTCAAATCGAGGAAGCGCGCATAGTAAGGATACTCCGACGTGTTGTAGACGCTGCCGTAATCGTTGAGGTCGAGATAACTGCCTACGTTGGCATTGAAGAGGCTCAACGACGCATTGACTTTGTCGCTGAAGTCGTGCTCGATACCGATCGTCTCGACGTGCCCACTCTCGGGCTCGAGGTCCTTGCGGCCCTTCCAACTCTCGTATCGATAAGGGATCGAGCCGCCCGATATCGTCATCCACCGCGTCATGTCGGTGTAAAGCTGTCGAGCATTGGGCGCCTGATACACCCGCCCCCACGACGCATAAATTTTCGTCTGATCGTCGGGAGAATAGTTAGCGGCGATTTTGGGCGACCATTGCGAACCGTATTGCCCGTTGTGATCGAGGCGCGTGCCCGGGACGAGCGTCCATTTATCGCCCAACGTGATCGTGTCTTGAATGTAATACGCCTGATTGTTTATTTTCCGTTGCGACCAATCCCAACGCTCGTGCTCGTCGCTCGACTGGTGCCATTCGACGCCGACGATCAAGCGGTGTTGCCCCATCTCCCAACCGTTTTGATAATCGACGCCCTGAAGTCGTGAATTGCCTTTACCGTAGAGGCGACTGTCGAAGGACGAATAATTGTTGAAGTAGCGCAAAAAGCCCGGCGTCGACGATTCCTCTTTGAATTTATAAGTCACGGCGACTTGATTATCGAGCTCATATTTCGGAGTGTAATTCGACGGAAAATATTCGTAGCTGCGATCGGAACGATATTTGTTGAAGTGATCGGAGTTATGCATTACGTCGACGGTCAAGGAATTGCGATCGTCGAAGCGGTGATCCAATCGGAGCGAAACATATTTATCGTCGTAGTCGTCGGTTTGATTGTCGCCGCCCTTGGAATTATAGGGACGGCTTTTTCCGATGCCGGCGTCGAGGAACCAACCGAGCCTGCCGTCGTTGCCTTGGGTGGTGATCTCGTAACGGTGACGGTGCCAGGAGCCGGTGTTTACGTCGACGTGGGTCTCGTTGTGATCGCCTTTCTTGGTGATGATATTGATGACGCCGCCGACGGCATCTGAACCGTAGAGTGCGGAGCCTCCGCCTCTGACAATTTCGATGCGATCGATAGCCTTCATTGGAGGATTCATGAAAGAGCGGCGACCGTCGACGAGAGTCAATACGCGATCGCTGCCGTTGATGAAGCCGAGCACCATGCCGTTGACGTGGGAGAGTGCCTCACTGACGGATTGATAATGATTGGCGTCGATCTCGTCCGCGGTGACGACGACGACTTCAGCGGGAGTGCTAAGTCGACGAGTAGGAATGCGTTCGGCGGTTTCAAACGTATCGACGAGCAGGAGATATCTCAAGCTGTCCTCGTTGACTTCCGCCTCGACTTCCGTTGTCGCGTCGAAGTCGAAAACCTCAACGTCCGCGTCCTCCGTTGCCGCCGACGCTCCCGACGGAATCAGCGCTCCGATCATCAGCGCGGCAATGAGCTTTCGTTCGAGCCTCTTTGGGATCACAGTCATCAGTCCTTTCATACTGCCCGTTTTTTTTTTCACTCTCATGTTATCCAACGGGTGGCACAAAGTCAAACAAAAAAAGAAGGGCGGCGAGCCCTTAATTTTGTTGGCATTGAAAATAATAATGTTATATAATTATATCGAGAGCGAGGTGATAAAATAAAACGAACGATAAAAACAGATTTCAAATGTAACAAAGCAAATCTTGACAGGAGGATTTGATTATGGGTCTGATTAAAGCCGCGCTCGGCTCCGTCGGAGGAGTGCTCGCCGATCAGTGGAAGGAAAATTTTTATTGCGACGCCCTTGATAACAACATTCTCGTCGCGAAAGGGCAACGTCAACAGAGTCTCCACGGTCGCAGCTCGAATACCTCGGGCGAAAATATCATCACCAACGGCTCAACGATCGTCGTCAACAACGGGCAATGCGCTATCATCGTCGACCAGGGTAAAGTCGCCGAGCTTGCCGCCGAGCCCGGGCAATACACTTACGATCAGGGCAGCGAACCTTCGATCTTCACCGATGGCGCGGGGCTGTCCGAAAAAATTGCGCTCGTCTTTGAGCAGATCGGACGGCGTTTTGCCTACGGCGGCGCACCCGGTAAAGACCAACGCATTTATTATTTCAACGTCAAGGAAGTCACCGGCAACAAATACGGTACGCCTTCGCCGATTCCGTTCCGCGTGGTCGACGCCAACATCGGGCTCGACGTCGATATTTCGATCAGATGCTTCGGCTCGTATTCGTATAAAATCGTCAATCCGATTCTGTTCTATACAAACGTGTGCGGCAATGTCGCCGACACTTACGACCGCTCCCAAATCGACGCTCAATTGAAGTCGGAATTGCAGACGGCTCTGCAACCGGCGTTCGCTCAACTGTCGGGCATGGGGATCAGATACAGCGCCTTGCCCGCACACACGATGGAGATCGCCGACGCGCTCAATCAGATTTTGAGCAAGAAGTGGAGCGAGTTGCGCGGGATCGAGGTCGTCTCGTTCGGAGTGTCAAACGTCAACGCGTCCGAAGAAGACGAGAAGATGATCAAAGAGCTGCAGAAGAATGCAACGTTGCGCGATCCGTCGATGGCAGGCGCGCATTTGGTCGGGGCGCAAGCGGCGGCAATGAGCGCGGCGGCGTCCAATCCGAATGGCGCGGCGATGGGATTCTTCGGGATGAATATGGCGGCATCGGCGGGAGGATTCAACGCGCAAAATTTATTCGCAATGGGGCAAGCCGCCCGTCAACAGCAGGCTCAACATCAACAGCAAACTCCGCGCGGAGCCGACGACGGTTGGACGTGCTCAAAAGGGCACGGCGGCAATCATGGAAAATTCTGTGCGGAGTGCGGAGAGCCCAAGCCCGCGCCCGTCGGCGAATGGACGTGCGAATGCGGCACGAAAAACACCGGCAAATTCTGTTCGGAGTGCGGCAAGCCCAAGCCCGCGTCGGGAGAATGGACTTGCGAATCGTGCGGGCATGCGGGCAATAAAGGAAAATTCTGCGCCGAGTGCGGGAAGCCGCGCGGCTAAAAGATTTAGAGGCAAAAAAAATTTGGGGGCGACGCCTCCATTTTTTTTATGATTTCAAAGCCGCAAACGTCGGTTGAGGGATCAAAAATATATCCTTCGCTTCTAAAAGACTCCTCAGCCAAAAAATATATTCCGCGTCTTCGCTCCCATTGAATTTGATCCCGTTGTCGAGCAAAAACGCCCACCGATACATGTTGCTGCCGAGATAATGATTGATGCCATTCGTCGCAAGCAACTGAAGACGTTGCGGGATATTAGCGTTGAAATGCATTCGACCGTTCAACGTCGGGAGCGCGGGCGCATTACGCAATTGAAATCTTTTGTTGCGATAAGCGATCGGACCGCTCGAGTCCTCAACAAACCAATTGGTGGAGTGCAGCACATCAGCGCGGTGCTCAATGTTGACGCTATAAAAATCTTTCAACGCATTCGCCAACATAAAACCGTTCACATCGGCAAAAACAATAAACTCACCCGACGCCCATTCGAGCGCGCGGTTGAGCGCCGCACTCCGACCGATTTTTTTTGTCGTCCGAAGTAAATTTATTTTGTCGCTCCGCGCGGAGTATTCGCGACAAATTTTGAAAGTGTCATCGTCGCTCGCATCGTCGATCACGATCACTTCATAGTACTCAAAATCCACGTCCAAAATATTTTGCAGGCAAGCTCCAACGCGGCGTTCGTCGTTGCCGACGGCAAGGATAACCGACACCACCGGCGCATGCTCAATCTTCGGCACGCCGAGCGACCAATCGACCGGCATCCTGATCCAACTCTCGATCGAGTTCGGATTGTTGACGCGCAAAGGATCGGGAGGCGGCAACGGAGGCTCAACCATGTTATACGGATTGGGACGGAAAATTTTTTTGTCGGCATGCCCGTTGAGCCACGCGCCCCACCAACTGAACGTCGAGTTCGCGGTGATGTTGTGTCGACAGCGGCTCATCAATAACAATTCTTCCACATCGCTCGTGCCCTCGACGTACTCAACCGCCGCCGACGGTCGAAAATATTTCTTCACCCACGGCAAATCATCAGAGAACGCAAACACCGTCAAGCGCTCATGATTTTTTCGCAGCTCGTTGATACAATCGTAATAGTACTCGAGCGGAAGCACGCCCCGATAATTTTCCGCGCGATTGACGACAAAATCTCCATGCCGAATGTGGATCGACACCGAACACTCCGCTGCCTCGATCCGCTCTAGGATTTTTTTCGCTGCCTCCGACGGTGGATATTTTAATGTGATCTCCGCGCGGAGCTGATCGGCAATATCGAGAAAATATCGCTCGTCGCCGTAATAGCCATCGAGATGAACGTCGTCGGGATAAGAAAAAATTTCCGGCATGAATCGCGCGGGCGAAGGCTCCTTGCCCAGCGTCGGATGGATTTTTTTTATCCGCTCGATCTCCTCCGGCGTCGCGATCGAACCTTCGACGTTGAACAAATCCAATTGAAAGCGCCGTTGTTTGAACTGCTCGTAGAAGGACAGATCGAATTTCAGCTCCGTCCCGAGCCGAAGTGCTAAACTCCGCGCCGTCGCATATTGGAACAATTGATTGCCGAGCCCGCTGACTAAACGTATTATTATCACTGCCAATACCTCTTAACGAATCGAAACATCAAATTATTTTTTTGCGCCTCATTTTTTACTCCGCCCAATAATTTATTGAGTGCGTCCCGATAATTTTTGAAGTCATCCTCCCAATGCGAAGGCGGCGAATCCTCCGGCGTTTCGTGCGATTGCAAAGCGAACGACTGTTTGATTGCCGCCTGATTGTCGGTGTATTGAGTGCACTCGGCGACAAAAATTATTTCCGCGCCCTTCGTCGAGAGATTTTCTTTGACGCGAATAAAATTTTCGATGAGGAAATCCTTGCGAAAGACTTTGCTCTCGAGCGAAGTGCTCAAGCTGTGATTGGCAATCCATTCCAAAGCCGGAATGCCTTTGAGCCCGCTAATAACCCTAAACTCTGCATCGATGTTTGTTCCGCTGTGAAAAATGTCGGGCGAGCAGGACGCGGTGATGTTGTAAATCATTTCGACGGTTGTGTTCGCAATTCGTTTTCGACCGTCGATAAAAATAATATAAGCGTTGCGCGCAAGATCGAGACCGAGATTAAACGCGGCGCTGCGCCCGACGCTCCGATTCAACGAGACACATCTGACTTTGTCGTTGAGATCAGCCGCCCGTCGACAAATCGCGCCCGAATGATCCGTGCTGGCGTCGTCGATGATGATCACTTCAAAATGCGGCGAGCTCTGATTCAACACACTCGACAAACAATCCGCAATCGCGTCGGCGTCGTTCTTTACACAGATTACGATCGACAGCTCGTGATTGGCTTCGATGTTGGGATATTTAGTGTAGTCGACGGGCATCTTCGTCCAGCTGTCAGGAATGATGATCGTATTGTAACCGTGTTTGCGGAGCCAAACGGCAGGCGCAAAAATTTTTTTATCGGGTCGCGGGTTGAGCCAAGCGCCCCACCAACTGAAGGTGCTGTTGGAAATAATATTATGCCGACATTGACTCATCAAAAACATTTCGTCGACGTCTCGCTCGCAACCCTCCACAAACTCCGTCGGCATATCGAACATCAGATTTCGTTTTCCCCAATCAATTCCGTCCGAAAAAATAAAAATCGTCATACGCGGGTAGAATTTCTTCAGGCTGTCGATGCAATCATAGTAATAGACGAGAGGCATTGCGCCGAACAAATTGACTGTCCAAGACGAAAGATAATCGCCGCGCCGGACGTGGAGCGATACCGTACACTCGGCGTTGCGAATTTTTTCGAGCCACTTCAATGCGTTTTTCCCGATCGCCTTCAACGTAAATTCGCGACGAATGATGTCGGCGATCTCAATAAAATATTTTTCCGATTGCCAAAATCCCGCGAGATAAGTGTTGTTCGGACTGTTCATCACTGCCGGAATAAAATCGACCATGTTGAAACCGTACGGCGGCTCTTCGATGTAATTATTTGCTTTGACTCGTTGCATTTCCTCTTCGGAGGCAATGTTCTCGACGATATTGAACTCGTCCAGTCGATAGCGCGCATGACTGTCGAGATTTTTATCGAGCGCACCCAAATAAATTTTAAGCTCGGTGTTCAAGCGATGCGCCAGACAACGCCCAGCAGCATATTGAAAAAATTGATTGCCGAGCCCGCCGAGCAGCTGCGTGACGATCATTTTTTTGAGCCTCCGACCGATTCATGGATCGTTTTATCCTCGACGGAAATCTCCGCGCCCAGTTGCACCTCGATAATTTTCAAATCGCTGTCGGCGATCACCATGTGCTTGCAACCAAGCGGCAACTCGATCACGTCGCCCGCGCCGATCGAGCTCACGGCTCCGTCAACCACAATCAGCCCGCGCCCCTCGATCACATTCCAAATCTCCCGCCGCCGTTCATGACTGTGATACTTCATTCGACTACCGGCGTTGAGCGTCACCTTGATCGTCAGACTGTCGCGCTCAACATCGATCACTTTATACGTGCCCCAAGATTTTTCCGCGAACATAATCTGCTGATGAATATTCTCGACCAGCGGCTTGATATAACTCGAGTGCTCGCGATTGGAAATCAAAATCCCCTCGGGGCTTGCCGACGCGATGATATCATTCAGCCCCAAACAAACAATCGGCACGTCGAGCTCGTTGATCACGTGCACGTTGCGACACGAATCATCCGCGCGGACGTCGCCGATAAAATTTGTCTCCATCACCTCGGTCAGCGTGTTCCACGTCCCCAAATCCTTCCACTCGCCGACGTAACGAACGACCTTAATATTTTTCTCGTGCTCGACCACCGCATAATCGAAGCTGATATTTTCGAGCGCCGAATAATTTTCGAGAAGCTCTTCGTGAGTGCGGACGCCCAAAATTTTTTCGGCTTGCTCGAGCACATAGCCCAACTTAAATGCAAACACGCCGCCATTCCACAGCGCGCCTTGATCAATGTACTTTTGAGCGGTCGGAGCATCGGGCTTTTCTTTGAACTCGACGACGCCGCTTATCGGGTCGCTCGTCGACGGAATGATGTAACCGTATTTTTCGCTCGGATAAGTCGGCGCGATGCCCATCAGCACTATCGATGCCTCATCATTCGCAATCAGATTTGCGAGCTCGACAAAGCGGCTGAAAAATTGATCGTCGACGTAAGGATCGACGGGGCAGACGACGATCGGCTCGTCAAGCGGAACGGAGCGCACGTCATGAAGAAAGGCGCAGGCAAGCGCTATCGAAGGGAAAGTGTTTCGACGGCAGGGCTCGGAGGAAATATCCGCGCGGTCGCCGAGATATTTTTTGAGGACGGTCTCCTGAGATTTGGAGGCGGCAACGGTAATCGGAATGTCGGCGTTGGTGCCGGCAAGTTGACGCATCACCCGTTGGAGCATCGATTCATATTGACCGTCGGCGGTCTTAAAAATCTTTATGAATTGTTTCGAGCGCAGGTCGTTTGAAATGGGCCACAGTCTTTTTCCCGAGCCGCCCGATAATAATATCAACTGCAATCAATTCGCCTCCTGTCGATTCAAAAAATCTTCGTAAGCGAGGCGGATTCCGTCCTCGAGCTCCGTTTTATATCTCCAGCCCAGCGCCGTCGCCTTCGACACGTCCAATAATTTTCGCGGCGTACCGTTCGGTTTCGATTTATCCCATCGAATTTCGCCGTCGTAGCCGACAATCCGCGCGGTCAGCTCCGCCAAATTTTTTATCGAAATCTCCTTGCCCGTGCCCGCGTTGACAGTTTCATCGCCGCTGTAATTATTCATCAGAAACACGCACAAGTCGGCAAGGTCGTCGACGTAGAGAAATTCGCGCAAAGCACTGCCGTCTCCCCAACATTCGACAAACGGACTTCGATTGACTTTCGCCTCGTGGAACCGACGGATCATCGCCGGCAACACGTGAGAGCGCGTCGGATGATAATTGTCGTTCGGTCCGTAAAGATTCGTCGGCATCACTGAAATATAATCCGCGCCGCACTGCCGATTGAGGTATTCGCAATACTTGAGCCCCGAAATTTTTGCAAGCGCATACGCCTCATTGGTCGACTCGAGCGCCGAAGTCAAAAGGCAATCCTCTTTCATCGGTTGAGGAGCCAGACGCGGATAAATGCATGACGAGCCGAGGAACTCAAGTTTTTTGCAACCGTTATCGAACGCCGCGCGGATCACATTCATCTCAATCATCATGTTTTGATACATGAAATCGGCGGGCGCTTCGGCGTTGGCGGCGATGCCTCCGACCTTTGCGGCGGCGAGAAAAACATATTCGGGCTTTTCGACGGCAAAAAAATTTTCGACGGCGGCTTGACGAGTGAGATCGAGTTCCGCATGCGTCCGAGTGATCAGATTTTTATATCCTTGACGGTCGAGCGCGCGAACGAGCGCCGAGCCAACCATGCCGCGATGCCCGGCAACGAAAATTTTTGCGTCCTTATCCATATTTAGACCTCTCTTTTTTATTCTCCAACCCGCCCGCCCTTTGAACACTACGTATTCGGATTTAAAAGGTCGAAGGCGGCAGTCTTCATCATCCTGCAGAATTTTTAGCAGTCGAAGGCAGCAGCCTTCCGAGGGTGGGTGGGCGGGATTAAATTTTAAGATCGGATTGCATCATCATGCGGACGAGATCGCGGAATCCGATTTTACGTTTCCAATCGAGTTCGCGCTCCGCCTTCGACGCATCGCCCAATAATAAATCCACTTCCGCCGGTCGAAAATATTTTTCGTTGACATCGACATAAAGCCGCCCCGTCGAAGAATCATAGCCCTTTTCTTCGACGCCCGAGCCCTTCCACTCGATTTTTATTCCGACCTCCGAAAACGCCGCCTCGACAAATTCTCGAACCGTATGCGTTTCGCCCGTCGCCAGCACATAATCCGACGGTCGAGCGCACTGCAGCATTCGCCACATGCCCTCGACATAATCTCCCGCAAATCCCCAATCGCGCTTGGCGTTCAAATTTCCGAGCGATAAAATTTTTTGCCGACCGCTCATGATCCGCGCGATCGATGTGGTGATTTTTCGAGTGACAAATTCTTCGCCGCGCCTCGGCGACTCGTGATTAAATAATATCCCGTTGCACGCAAAAATTTTATACGCCTCGCGATAGTTGACGGTGATCCAATACGCGTAAAGTTTCGCCGCGCCGTAGGGGCTCTTGGGATAAAACGGAGTGCTTTCGTTTTGAGGAGCGGTCGACGGCAGCCCTCCGAATAACTCCGACGTCGACGCCTGATAGAATTTTATTTTCGGATCGGATTGTCGGATTGCCTCTAACAATCTGAGAGTGCCGATGCCCGTTGCCTCCGCCGTATACTCCGGCACTTCAAACGACACGCCCACGTGAGATTGCGCCGCCAAATTATATACTTCCGTCGGCTCGAGCCGATCGATTAACATTCGTAAATTGCTCGAGTCCGTCAAATCTCCATAGTGCAGAAAAATTTTTCCGTCCGCCAACAAATGATCGATCCGTGCGGTGCATGGCGTTGAGTGTCGACGAATCAAACCGTGCACTTCGTAGCCTTTCGACAATAGCAGTTCGGACAGATACGAGCCGTCCTGACCCGTCACTCCCGTGATCAATGCCTTCTTCAATCGGCAACACTCCCGTCATTTTTCCTTGTCGGTCTCCTCGATGTATTGTCGACTGAGCTCAATCAGCCGCTTGCGTATCTCCATAAGATCGCCGTCCTTCACTTGCGCGCCCGCCACGTTCTGATGCCCGCCTCCTCCAAATTTCTCCATGATCACCTGCACATTCAATTCGCCCGTCGAGCGCGCGCTTATTCCGACCACGTCCGCCTTCAATTGAAAACAGACGATGCTCATTCTTACATTCTCGACCCGTAACAATCCGTCCGCCGTCTGCGCCGCTATCACCTGCACATTCGGGATCACCTGATCGATGTACGAAATTATAAATCCGCCCTCGAAATACTGCGACCGCGCCTTCGCTTGAGCCAACGCCACCGTCGTCTCGTAATCCGCGCGGAACAAATTCCTCACGATCACGGGATCCGCTCCGCATCTTTTCAAATACGACGCCGCATCAAACGTCCGCGCCCCGGTCGACACCGCAAATTGTTTCGTGTCTACCACGATCCCCGAGTACAACGCCGTCGCCGCCATCCGCGACAACACTACATCGTCGTCTCCAAAATACATGATCAGCTCCGTCACCATCTCGCATGTCGAGCTCGCCGACGTTTCGATGTACACCATCAGCGGGTTCTTTATAAAATTTTCGCTCCGTCTATGATGATCGATCACTATCACGTGGCTGATTCGCTCCAATAGCGCCGGCGCCGCCGTCAAGTGCGGGATGTGCGTGTCCACCACGAACAGCAACGGCGATATCGACGACGTCATTGCCAAATCCGACGCCTTCATGAACACGCCCGCATATTCCTCTTTGTCCTTGACGATGTCCACTAACTTATCAATGCCCTCGTTCATTTGACTCAACACGATGTGCAACGGCTTATTCAATTGCCGCGCCATGAACGCCACTCCTATCGCCGCTCCGAAGCAGTCAAAATCCTCGTTGTGATGGCCCATTATAAAAATTTCGTCGGCATTCTCCATCGCCTCTCGTACCGCATGCGACACGATCCGCGCCTTCGTCTTCGTGTGCTTCTCCATCGCCGCCGTCCGACCGCCAAAAAATTGCATCTTCCCGTCGAGCTTCACCGCAATCTGATCGCCGCCGCGTCCGAGCGCCAAATCCAATCGCGCTTGAGCCTCGTCGCCGAGCGCCTTCATCGATTGCTCCGCCGACGGTTTGTCCGCCGCCGCCGCTCCCATCGAGATCGTCACAGGCAATCGATTCTTGCTCAACAACTGCCTCATCTTGTCGAGCACATCAAATTTTTCCGCGACCGCTTTGTTCAATTGCCGCCGCTCCATCACCACCACATATGTATCGTCCGATATCCGACGCATAAAGCCCGACAATGAATTGATCCACGCGTCGAGTGTTTCGTTCACCGACAACATCAGCGACGTTTTCTCCGCCTCGCTCAGCCCCTGCGTGATCTCATCGTAATTGTCGATCTGCACATAAATCAGCACCGTCCGACTGTCGGCGTATTCGATCTTCAACTTCTCGTGCGCCGTCACGTCCTGCACATACAACGCTATCAGCGACGGCTTTTCGTTTTCGACCTTCAGCGCCGTGTGCGTCACCTTGAAAAATCGATCCCCGCTCGAAAATATATATTCCCCGTCCGCGCCAAATAATTTTTCATTCGACAGCCCCGTCCAAAATTCGTCGAGCATCATTCCCTGCTCCGGATTTTTTTCCGAATATGTTTTCGTCCGCTTGCTGCACCACTCAAGCCGCCCCTCGCCGTCGATGATCATCGTCGCCTGCGGCAGACTCTTCAGCGCATACGTCCCCATCTCGCCGAATTTGCCGATCACATTTTGCGCGTAGAGCTCGATTTTCCGTCCGCGATCCACGCACCGCTCTCGAGCGTACCACGCCATTGCCAGCCACAACACAAACGCCTCGAGCGCCAACGTCCAACTGTATTGATACAGCGCCGCGATCAAAATTAACATCACGACCAGCGCGAACGTCAAATCGAACCACGCCGACAAATTCCGCGGCATCACTACACCTCCCGGCGCTCATTTTTTTTGCGTCAATCGTTTTCGATAGTCGAAGTACATATCGAACAGCCCCGTGAACGCCACCGCCTGTAGCAACAGCCCGTTGACGAGCACGACGACATATATCAGCCGTCGGACGATTTTCGACAGTTTATATCGATCGGCGGCGAATGAAATCAATGCCGACAAATTCTGCGACATTACTCCGCCTCCCGGCGCTCATTTTTTTTGCGTCAATCGTTTTCGATAGTCGAAGTACATATCGAACAGCCCCGTGAACGC
>CALGGP010000096.1 GCA_937915885.1 uncultured Selenomonadales bacterium
CAAACTCCGTCGTGCCGAGCCGCCCGATCTGTTTTTCGAGCAAATTTTTATCGAGCGGACGGTGGACAGCCGCCGTCGCCACCGATTTCGTTTCGACCGTCGCCGCATTCCCGTCGGGATCGACTATCGTCAGACGCAACGGCTCATCGATCCGCGCGGAAATTTTTGCGTCGATCGGAATTTTATTCGATGTCGGCTCGAAAATTTTTTGGGCGTGCTCGACGAGAACGGCATCGAAAATCTTAAACACTCGATCGTGGACGCGGACGCCCTTTGTATTCTCGACGGAAATTTTGACGAGATCGCCGCGCCGATCAATCCGCTCGACCGTGAAATTGCTCCGACCGCCGACTTTGATCCAAATCTCAATCTGATCGCCGACGCTGATGTTTTCGACGGCTTTGATCGTCACGCTCCGACCGTCGACCGCCGCCACTCGACCGACCGGCAGCCCGCGATTGTTCGGCTTCTTGTCGCTGATCATATTGCGATCGATCCGCCCGTCGAGATATGCCGTCGTAAAATCCCGATTGAAAATTTGAGCCAACCGTCGATGCTCCTCAACCGTCGGCGCGTAATTTTTCGATTGAGCAATACAACGATCGAGCGCCCGTCGATACGTCTCAACCACGATCGCAACGTACTCGGGACGCTTCATTCGACCTTCGATCTTGAGACTGTCGACGCCCGCATCAATCAATTGCGGCAACCGCTCGATCGAATTTAAATCCTTCGGCGACAAAATATATTTGCCCGCGTCAATTATCGCGCCGTCGTCGGCAATCAAATCATACGGCAGGCGGCACGGTTGAGCGCATCGTCCGCGATTGCCCGACCGCGCTCCGATCATCGACGACATCAGACATTGCCCCGACGTGCAAACGCATAACGCCCCATGCACAAACACTTCGATCTCGATCTCCGAGCCGTCGACGATCGTTTTGATCTCGTCGAGCGACAACTCCCGAGCCAACACCAATCTCGAAAATCCCAACTCCGCCGCCGCGCGGACGCCCTCGAGATTGTGTATCGTCATTTGCGTTGAGGCGTGCAACGGGATGTGAGGGATCAATTGTCGAGCGCGGGACGCAACACCCAAATCTTGAATGATGAGCGCGTCAACGTCGAGCGCTCCGAGCGTCAATAAATATTCGTCGAGCGCCGCAAATTCCTCGTCGGCAACGATCGTGTTGACGGTGATGTGGACGGCGACGTTGTGTAAGTGCGCGAATTTGATTGCGGCGGCGAGCTCGTCGTTGGAAAAATTGTCGGCGAAGGCGCGCGCCCCGAAAGATTTTCCGGCAAGATAAACGGCGTCGGCGCCCGCGT
>CALGGP010000097.1 GCA_937915885.1 uncultured Selenomonadales bacterium
TGAGCCTGTCGACGAGCACCTGAATCGGTTCGTCGCCCGAGACCACCGTCATGATCGGTTGCGCCCCGAGGTATATCGTATCGCCGCTTGCATACGCCTCCGACTTCGCATGCCCGTTGTGATACGCCGCCGCCAAATTCCCCAGCACAAAGCACGCGCGCTCCGCTCCGCTCATATCATCAGTCCACGTCGGCGTAACAAACAATTTTCCGTTGACCGTCACCGTGCCGTCCTTCAAATTGATGTGCCCGCCGCTGTATTCGTTCAGCTTCTTAATATAATTGTCGCGCCGCGCCTCACTGTTGGGATGATCCGACGGATTGAAGAAATTCTCAATGCCCGAACGCTTACCGTCGCCCATGATCTCCACAAATTTTTGCATCACCGCCGCGCCCGCGCCCAGATTATAATTCGTGTGCTGAAGGTACTCGAACGACATATTGTCGGCTTCCCACTCATGCTTTTTCGTCGAGTGCGCGTCCATATGAATGTTGGCAACGCTCGCCGCAAGCGACGGAACCACTCCGCCGCCCGCCGCAGCCGCAGCCAACGTCAGCACGAACGAACGGTTGACGCCCTTCATCACGCCCTTCTTGACGTGATCCTTTTGACCGTGCCCCATCTCGTGACCGACAATCGCGGCAATCTCGTCATCGTTGGTGATGTGATTGAAGGTGCCGACGTTGACCATCATCACATGCCCGAAGCCGCACGCGGCGTTAATCGTCTGGTCGGCGCTGATAAACCATTTATAGGGCTTGTCGTTAATCGACGGGTCGACCGCCGCCACGCCCGCCGTCAAATTCGCCATGATGTTAGAGAGCTTCTGATTAAGATATGCATCTTCGTTGACGCCGTACTCTTTTTGAAACTCGTAATAAAGTTGATTGCGTCCCTCTTCGGTGTCGTTGAGCTGATTGACTTGACGACGGACGGCGCTGATCTGAGCTGCCATCGAGCCAAGCGTAAAGATCGCCCCGATCGTATCTGCTGTGCCCGCAACGGCGGTTGAGACCATCGGAGCCGGCGCCGCGAGAGTGAGCGCGACCGCGCCCGCCGTCAACAGAGCCGCCGCCTTTTTCCAAATCCGTTTGATGAGCCTTTTCATCGTCGATGCCTCCCTCGCAATCGATTGATTGTCGAAATTATAGCCCGTTGCGCCGATTATTGTCAATGTTTTTCGCGCTTGCCTATTGCATGGGCGTTTGTGGTGTGATACAATCGACCAAAATTTGGCGCGGGGCGCCGTTGAAGGAGGGGAAAGCGCGGTTTCGACCGCGTGAGATTATGACGAGAGCAGAATTGGTTGTGAACGTCGCGAGCCAATCGGGGCTGACGAAAAAAGACTCCGAAAAGGCAGTGGCGGCAGTATTCGACACGATCAAGCAAGCGCTGATCGAGGGTGACAAGGTACAAGTATTGGGCTTCGGGACGTTTGAAATTCGTCCGCGTTCGGCGCGCAAGGGTCGCAACCCGCAGAGCGGCGAGGAGATCGAAATTCCGGCGTCGAAGTTGCCGTCGTTCAAAGCGGGCAAAGCGCTGAAAGAAGCAGTCAATCAGTAAAAAGGCATCGGAGTCGGGGCGCGAACCTCGACTCTTTTTTGTTTATTGATCCCGCCCGCCCAC
>CALGGP010000098.1 GCA_937915885.1 uncultured Selenomonadales bacterium
TTCAATCTTTTCACGCGTGAGCAGGTCGGCGGTGGTGTAGCCGAGCTTGCCTGCGCCGACGATGACGACGCGCATAAAACTCAACTCCTTTCGTGCGGTTGAGTTTATCATCGCGTTGCGGCAAATTCAAGCGGCGGCGATCGCGTTGAAATTTTTATCGACTGTGATAGAATACGTGGTCGAGGTGATGTCGATGGCGAAGGGGCAGAAGTTGCCGAGCAATTTGGAGGCGGAGAGAGACGTGCTTGGAGCGATGATGATCCGCGACGGCGAAGCGATCAGCGACCTTCAAGGATTTCTGGCGCCCGAAGAATTTTTCGGCGTGGAGCACCAGACGATCTATCGAGCGATGCTTGATGTCTACGCTCAACACAACATCATCGACATGGTCTTGCTGATCGAGCATCTGAACAGGACGGGCGAGCTCGACAAAGTTGGCGGGCAGCAGTTCATCATGTACCTGGGCAGTTGCATGCCGACGAACGCGCGGATAATGTACCACGCGCAGATCGTCAAGGACAAATGCAAACTGCGGCGGCTGATACAGATAGGCGAGGAGCTTGCCGACGACGCCTACGCCAACCGCGATGATTTAAAAGATATTATCGACGATGCGGAGCAGCAACTTCTGTCGTTGGCGACGCGGGAGGACGTGTCGGGCAGCGAGCACATTTCGGAGATCATCTTGCGCGTGCATCACCGCGTGAATTTGATCTACGGCAGCGGCAACACGACGACGGGTTTACCGACGGAGTTTAAGACGCTCGACAGAATGATCGGCGGTCTGCAGAAATCGGATTTTATAATCATAGCGGCGCGTCCGTCGATGGGCAAAACGGCGTTGGCGATCAACATAGCGAACAACATCTCTCGAGTGAAGACGGAGCCCGACAGTCGATCTACGACGCGCACCGGCAGCGGAGTGGTGGCGCTGTTTTCGTTGGAGATGTCGAAGGAGCAAATTGGGCATCGACTGTTGAGCCTGGAGAGCGGCGTCGATTCTCAACGGCTCAACAACGGGCAGCTCAACGGTGACGAGTGGACGCAAATACAAGTGGCGTCGGATCGGATATCGCGGGCGAGTTTATATATCGACGACACGCCGGGGATCACGGCGATGGAGTTACGCACTCGAGCGCAGCGGCTGAAGAATGAGCAGGGGCTTGACTTGATAGTGGTAGATTATCTGCAATTGATGTCGGGGGGCGTGCGACAAACGCGCGAGACGAATCGGCAGCAGGAGATATCGGAGATATCGCGGTCGATGAAAGCGTTGGCGCGCGAATTGGACGTGCCGGTGATTGCGCTGTCGCAGTTGTCGAGGGCGGTGGAGCTCCGCGCGGAGAAAAAACCGCAGTTGAGTGATTTAAGAGAGTCGGGGTCGCTCGAGCAGGACGCAGATATCGTGATGTTCCTTTATCGGGAGTCGTATTACAAGCCGGACGTGTCGGACGCGGGGCTGACGGAATTGATCATAGCGAAGCATCGGAACGGACCGACGGGCGTGCTCAATCTGAAGTTTAAAAAAGAGACGATGAAGTTTGACGAGGAATCGAATCGGACGGACGGATGAGCGCCCGTTGGGGGCTGCCGACCCGAATCGATTTTATTTTTTATGCGATTAACGGAGGATTTCTTATGGCATTGACGATAGTAGAGTATGAAAAAAAATACATCGCGGGAGCGGTCGAAGTTTGGAATGAAGTAGTCGCGGACGGTATAGCATTTCCTCAAGAGGAGTTGCTCGACGAGTTGAGCGGCGACGAATTTTTTACGGGGCAATCGTTTACGGGCTTGGCGCTCGACGAATCGGGCGTGGTGATCGGGCTTTACATTTTGCACCCGAACAATGTCGGGCGATGCGGGCATATATCGAATGCGAGTTATGCGGTGTCGAGCGCGGTGCGCGGACGTCACATCGGCGAGAAATTAGTGTTGCACAGTCTGACGAAGGGGCGGGAGCTTGGATTTAAAATTTTGCAGTTCAATGCGGTCGTGGCATCGAACATTCATGCGCGGCATCTTTATAAACGGCTGGGCTTTGTGGAGTTGGGAGTGCTCCCTGGCGGCTTCCGCATGCCCGACGGCACCTATGCGGACATCGTCCCGCACTATCATCTGCTGTAAAAATTTCATGTGGGCGCCGCCGACGCTCCCGCCCACGGAGCTCGGCGCCCAACTTATGGAAGCGATTCCCACCCCGCGCCGGCGGCGCCCTTTTATCGGTTGAATGCGCCCGCCCCGCAGCGACGGCGCCCCTCTTCGTCGAAGGCGACGCTCAAATTTGCGGCGACCCCCGTCCCGCATCGACGGCGCCCCTTTTCGTCGAAGGCGCCCGATCTTTGTCGAAAGCGCCCGCCCTTCGTTATCGGCGGCTTTCGTTCTTCTTCAAAAGCGCCGCCCGCCGTCGGGTGGGTGGGCTTGTAAAGCAGCGATGCTGCCGGTGGGCGGCGCAAAAAAAAAAGCCGGCGGCAGGAAATTGTCAAACAATATCGAATAGCGATTGTAAGTTGATGAGCCGAGCGGAAAAATTTTCGGCGGCTCCTACGATTATTGATGCGTTTTATTTTTTGGATTGGAGGGATTTTTTGATGGAGAACTTCCTTATGGAGAAGCAGGACGTCGTCAACATTCCGGCACTGATCAGTGATTACTACACTCTCAAACCCGATCCCGAGAACCCGACCAATAAGGTCGCCTTCGGCACTTCGGGACATCGCGGCTGCTCGTCCAAGAACAGCTTCAACGAAGAACACATCCTCGCGATCGCTCAGGCAGTCGTCGAGCACCGCACCGCCGAAGGAGTGAAAGGTCCGCTCTACATCGGCGCCGACACTCACGCGCTCTCCGAGCCCGCGCTCCGCTCCTGCGTCGAAGTGCTTGCCGCCGCAGGCGTCGAAGTCATTCTGCAGGATAAATTTGCGCCCGTCCCCACCCCCGTTGTCTCGCGTCAAATTCTCGAGCACAATCGCGGCACCGACAAGAAAGCGGACGGCATGGTCATCACTCCGTCGCATAACCCTCCGACCGACGGCGGCATCAAATACGATCCGACCAACGGCGGTCCGGCCAGCGCGGAGACCACGACCAAAATTCAAAACCGCGCCAACGAGTTGATCAAAGAGGGCGTCGGCAAGATTAAACGCGTGCCGTTCGAAAAAGCCGTCAAGATGGACAACGTTCACTTCTTCGACTACGTCATGCCTTACGTCAAGGCGCTCAAGACCGTTGTCGATATGGACGCGATTGCAAAATCCGGCTTGCACGTCGGCGCCGATCCCATGGGCGGCTCGGGGCTCTACTATTGGGTTCCGATCGCCGAAGTCTACGGCATCAAGGGGCTCGAGGTCGTCAATCCCAACGTCGATTATACCTTCAGCTTCATGCCCAAAGATCACGACGGCAAAGTTCGCATGGACTGCTCGTCGCCGTTCGCAATGGCGAATCTGCTCAAGATCAAAGACAAATACGATATCGCCTTCGGCAACGACACCGATTATGATCGTCACGGCATCGTCACGCCCGCCGGCTTGATGAATCCGAATCATTATCTCGCGGTCGCGATCCAATATCTGTTCCAAAATCGCCCGGGCTGGAGCAAAGATGCGATGGTCGGCAAGACGCTCGTCTCGAGCTCGCTGATCGATCACGTTGCGAAAGGCATCGGACGCAAGCTGTGTGAAGTGCCCGTCGGCTTCAAATGGTTCGTTGACGGATTGCTCGACGGCTCGATGGGCTTCGGCGGCGAGGAGTCTGCGGGAGCATCGTTCCTCTGCCAGGACGGCTCGGTGTGGACGACCGACAAAGACGGCATCATCATGGATCTGCTCGCGATCGAGATCACTGCAAAGACCGGCAAGAATCCTGCTCAGCATCATAAGGAACTGACCGACAAGTACGGCGTGAGCTACTACGCTCGCATCGACACTCCGGCGTCGCCTGCAGAAAAAGCGGCGCTCGGTAAACTTTCGCCCGAAAACCTCAAGGCTGATACTCTTGCGGGCGACAAGATCACCGCGAAATTTACGAAGGCTCCGGGCAACGGCGCATCGATCGTATCCTCGGGCTTGGGAACGTCGGCGGCGCGCACGTGCTCATCGTTCGCATCGAGATAAATCCTGCCGCCCTTGCCCTCCGCGACGATCGCCATCAATCGCGTCCCCAATCGTCCCGCTTTGCCCGCCGCTCTGATGTGCTCGAACTTCACCACCGATCCGCAGTGAATGCATTGCGCTCCCGACCGACTGATCGTCCCGTCGAACGGCTTGCCGCCCTTCTCGAGCTTCTCCACCTCAAACCTGAAATCGTTGCCGTCGATGATCGGGCGCACGCTGACGTTCTGCTTCTTCGACAGCACAAACGAATGCACCAGCGGCGTCGTGCAACCGCACACGGGATTATTGCATTGAACGGTCCGCGCCCAAATCCACGCGATCACCGTTGCCTGCCGACCGTCGACCGCAACCGTCGGGTACATCGATCCGATCCGCGCCTCCGCCAACGCCTTCAGCCTTCGACCGTAGTACTCGACATCAACAGCGAGCCCTTGAGCGCCATGCCAATCGATATCGTTGCCGATCGTTTTATGAGCGTTCGGATTGCGCGGAGGTTGATCCTTGAATCGCGCGGGCAGTTCGATCATCGACTTGTTGATCAGCACGGCGACGGGGTTGAGATCGGTGGCGTGGGCGTGGAGCCCCAACCGTTGAGCCTCG
>CALGGP010000099.1 GCA_937915885.1 uncultured Selenomonadales bacterium
CCCACCCACCCGCCCGCGCGGTGTGCGGCGCTTTTCGAAGGACGCCGACGACACAAGTTGAGCGCTGTCGATGCGGAATGAGAGTCGGGCGCCGACGACGCGGGGGCTTGGCTGTACAAGGTGGCGGTCGCTGCGTTCGTGTGCGGGGCGTTAAGTGCTGTCGATGCGGAGCGGGAGGCAGGCGCCGACCGACGCGGGGGCGTGACTGTCAAAGGGGGCGGGCGCCGCGTTTGTGTGCGGGAGCGTTGAGCGCTGTCGATGCGAAGCGAGATTTGGGCGCTGCCGACGCGGGGGCTTGGCTGTAAAAGGGGGCGGGCGCCGCGTTCGGGGCGGAGCGTTGAGCGCCGTCGAGGCAGAGCGGGAGTCGGGCGCCGACCGACGCGGAGCTTGACTGTAAAAGAGTGCGGGCGCCGCGCTCAGGGCGGAGCGTTGAGCGCTGTCAATGCGGAGCGGGAGTTGGGCGCCGATCGACACGCGGGGGCTTGACTGTAAAAGAGGGCGGGCACCGCGCTCGGGACGGAGCGTTGAGCGCTGTCGATGCGGAATGGGAGGCGGGCGCCAGTCGACGCGGGTGGGAACCACCATCACAATTGGGGCGCTGCCGTTGGGGGGCGGGAGCGTCGGCGGCGCCCCATGATAATCGTCGGGAAAAATTCATTGGCAGGCAGATCGTTTTATATTAAAATGTTTTCGAGGTGATCGGAGTGTGGCGTAAATTTTTTCTGTCGACCGTCGGATTGTTTTTTATCCTGTGCTCGACCGCCGCCGCCATAAATTTTTTCGTCGATCCCTACAATATTTTTCAATCCGCGCGGAGCATCGGCTTCAATTTCTTCACCGACGTCGCTCAAAATCACGAGCGCCTTTTCAAATCGATCGCTTTGATCGAGCGCCGTCCTTCGATTGTCGTGCTCGGCAACTCCAAAGCCGACTTCGCCATCGATCCGAAAATTTTCGGCGCCGACTCCTACAACGCCTCCGTCCGAAACATGCAACCGCTTGAGATGCTTGCCTTCGCCCGCGCCGCGATCCGCGTCAATCCCAACCTCGAGCGTTTGATCGTCGCCGTCGACTACGAAATGTTTGCTTACGACAAAGAATCGATGCCGGGCTTCGATCCCGATCAGCTGTCGACCGATCACATCACCGTTGAAAATTTATTCCGCACGCTGTTAAGTTCCGACGCGCTTGACGCTTCGATTTCGACTGTCGCGTTCAATCGATTTTTTCAACGCGACTTTCAATCCTACGAGCCCGACGGAAAATTTTCCGAGCCCGCGCTTTATGAGCTGTTCACTCTCGAAAATTCCTTTACTCATAACTCGAACGAAATGCGCGATTGGGCGCCGCCCGAGCCGTCGATCCTCGAGCAAAAATTTGACGCGTTTCGAGAATTGGTCGAGTTGTGTCGGGATAACGGCGTCGAGCTGACGACGATGATTTTGCCGGTGCATCGCTATCATTTCGAGTGTTATCCGCCGACGGAGTATCGACGTTGGCAAAAAAAATTGACGGCGCTGACGCCCGTCGACGATTACGTTTCTATTTATATGAATGATTACACCATTGACGATAAAAATTTTTGGGATGCCGCGCATATCAAGGCGGCGGCGTTTGAGGATTACATCTGTGCGAGATTCCAGTAGCCGTACGAAGAGGCGGTGCGACGTTGCTGCCACGTCGACGAGTTATCGTTCATCTCGTGGAACTCGGTGCCGCGGAAGTTGTTGCCGAGGGGCGTTGCGCCGACGTAAGTATCGTCGCGCTGCATGATGTTGCCCATCACTTCGACGGCGTCATTGACGATCTGATCGGTAACGGCGGATGCCATTCCGTTGCCGCCGAGCGGTTCCGAGCCGAGATTGGATACCTGATTGAGCACGGGGCGCATTGCCGCCGACGCGACCGCTTCACCGTCGCGCGTGACGGCGGTGTTGATGCGGGCATTGGTCTCGTTGGTAATTACATACTGTGATACAAGCCAGATAACAATGAACGAGGCGAAGAAAATAATCGAGACTACGCCGATGATTCTCCAGCTCAACCGGCTAGAAAAGGATCTGTTATTCACGTGGTAACGGTTTAAGTATTAGTTGAGACTATTCCAGCGGAATATCTGGCTGCTGAACGGACAGCGGGATATCTTTCTGGGTGAGGTAGAACATGTAGAGCACGGCTGGCTTCGTACCACGGTTCTCGCCGTGGTGC
>CALGGP010000100.1 GCA_937915885.1 uncultured Selenomonadales bacterium
TTCCTCATGGAGCCGCTTCATGTCAGTCAGGATCCTTGCTTCCTCCTCCAGACCCTGATCCTGCAGTTCCAGGAAGTAGTTGCCTTCTCCGAAGATCTCCAGCATCTCCAGGGCTTCGTCGGCGGTGAGGGTCTTGTCGGCCTTGAAAGCTTTCTTCTGGGCGTTGTATGTGTCTTTTTTTGTCTTCTTCAGTGCAGTCTTGGCCTTTATGGTGGCGTTGGCCTGGTCGAGAGTGGACTGGTCCTTTGCAAGAACCAACTTGAGTTCATTGATGGTCTTCTGGCTGTTGGCAATCTGCTTTTCACTTACGATAACCTGCTCATTGTACCTCGCCTGTGCTTCATCGAGGCCCTTCTGGGCGTTCGCAAGCATCTGTTCGCCAAGAGTCTGGGCTCCGGCTGAAAAGGTGAGCAGCATAGCTGCTGCAAAGAAAAACTTTTTCATATTTTTTTTATGATCAAAAGCAGGAATTGATCCCGTGACAGCGAATATCCGTATCGAAGGCATCACCTATGAAGACATCATCATCAATATTTTGATCGGAGGTTTCCATCATGGCAGATTTGGAAAAAGAATTGGCTCACGGCGATTCCACCCTCGGCACCATCAAAATCGCTGACGAAGTCGTCAGTATCATCGCCGGTCTCGCGGCTACCGAAATCGAAGGCATTGCAGGCATGAGCGGCGGGCTCGTCGGCGGCATCGCCGAAATGCTCGGTCGTAAAAATTTCTCCAAGGGCGTTAAGGTCGAAGTCGGCGAGCGTGAGGCCGCCATCGATCTCTACATCATCGTCAAGTACGGCGTCCGCATCCCCGATGTCGCCCTCGCCGCGCAGGAGAATATCAAACAGGCCATCGAGACTATGACCGGTCTCTCCGTCGTCGAAGTCAATGTGCACGTCCAGGGCGTCAACTTCCCCGAGGACGAGGAGAAAGCCGAGGAGTCCCGCGTTCGCTAAGTTGCCCCATCAAAAAGAGAAGGAGGAATTGCTTTGGGAGTAATCAGCCGCATTCTTCTGCTTCTCTATACCCTCGTTGTCGGCGCCGTCACAGGCATTGTCGCCGCCGCCGCCCTTAATTTCATGCCCGCCAACTTTTGGCAACCGTCGCTCAAATTCATTCTCGCGCAACCGGAAACGCTCGGCGCGCTCGCCGTTATGCTCCTGCTGTCGATCTTTTTCCTCACGAGAGTTTTCGTTTCGCACGAAGAGCCCACCGTTGCCGACGATGAAATTATTCTTAAGCAGGGCTTGACGGGCGAAGTCAAGGTCGCCGTCGACGCCATTCAACGCATCACCGAGCGCGCCGCCCTTTCCGTCAACGGCGTCCGCGAGTCTCAAGCCGTCATCTTCAAAAAGAACAGCAACACTCCGATTGCCGTCAGACTTTCGATCGTCCTCGGGCAGGGCTTCGCCGCGCCGACCGTCAGCGAAAATGCCGTCAATGCCGTCAATAACGCCATCCTCACCGCGCTCCAAATCCCCGCCGTCCCCGTCGAAGTCACCGTCAGGGATATCACCAACGCCGGCATCGAACGCCGACAGCGCGTCGTGTAAGGCGGTGATCCAATGTGGCACGATATCAAACTGCTGCTCATTGAGTTTTTCGAGACTCATCGCACGCGCAAAATCGGCTTCCTGATCGGTTTGACCGTCGGCGTTTCAATCCTCATGTTCGGCTTTTTCAATACGCTCTTTGCCGCCGCGTGCGGGCTGATCGGGCTGTGCATCGGCGCGAAAATCGACGGCGCCGACGACCTAATCGACAAGACCCTTGTCCACATCGACAGGATTTTGCCAAATAAATTTCGACGCTGATTCGGAGGTTTTCTCAATATGAGTCGTACTCTTGCGCGCGAAAACGCTTTCAAGGCTCTCTTTCAGCTCGATTTTAATCACGGCGACGACGATACGCGCGACCTCTACGAGGAACTTGCGCTCGATGCCGTTCTCAACGAGGGGCGCAAAATTTCTCCCGACAATCAGACTTACGTGCGCCGCGTCGTCAAGGGCACTCGCAATCGGCTCGTCGACATCGATCGCATTATCGCCGACCGGCTCAAAAAGGGCTGGTCGATTGAGCGCCTTGCCTCCGTCGACCGTAATATTATCCGCCTCGCCGTTTTCGAGATGAAATTCGATCCGAGTGAGGCGCGCGTGCCCGTCGGCGTCGTCATCAATGAGGCGGTCGAGCTGGCGAAACGATACGGCACCGACGATTCCGGTCGTTTCATCAACGGCATTCTCGATGCCATTTCCAAGGTCGACGACGCGTAATTTCTTCAGGACAATTCGAGTTGGGGCGTCGCCCCGACTCTTTTTTTATCGACTGAGAGGTGATTCGATGTTCAAAAATGTATGGGCGCAAAGGCGGCGGGCGGTCGAGGAGGAACTACGGCGGGCGCTCGATCAAACGCCGTCGCTCAATCCGACGTTGACGGAGGCGATGCAATACAGTCTGCTCGGCGGCGGCAAGAGATTGCGTCCGATATTATTGATGGCGGCGGCGGACGCGGTGAACGGCTCGGGCGAAAAATTTTTGACGACGGCGGCGGCAATCGAAATGATACATACGTACTCGCTGATACACGACGATTTGCCGGCAATGGACGACGACGATTATCGGCGCGGGCAATTGACGAACCACAAAGTGTTCGGCGAGGCGATTGCGATTTTGGCGGGCGATGCGCTGTTGACGTTGGCGTTCGAGGTGATGTTGCGTCAAAAGGGCGTGGCGTCGACGGTGATATTGAATGTGGTCGATGAAATGTCGCGGGCGGCGGGAATGTCGGGCATGGTCGGCGGTCAAGCGATCGATTTGCAATCGGAAGGAAAGGCGATCGAGCTCGAAACGCTACGTCGAATGCACATGGGAAAAACGGGGGCGTTGTTTCGAGCGGCAATCCGATCGGGCGCGATATTGGCTGGCGCGTCGGACGAAAAGTTGAGCGCGTTGACGAAGTACGCGGAGGCATTCGGGCTGGCGTTTCAAATCACAGATGATATACTCGACGTGACGGGCGACGAAAAAACGTTGGGCAAGCCGACGGGCTCGGACGCGCGAAATAAAAAATCGACGTATGTCACGTTGACGTCGCTCGACTCCGCGCGGAGCATGGCGGAGCGGACGGTTGAGGAGGCGACGGAGGCGCTGAAAAATTTCGGGGCGGAGGCGGATTTTTTACGGGATTTAGTCCGATATCTGCTCGAAAGGAATAAATGAGCCCGACCGAGGAGAATGAATAGGGGCGCCGCCTGCGCTCCCACCCACCACAGTCGGCACCCAACAGAGGAAGGCATGCCCACCCCGCGCAGTCGGCGCCCTTTTTATCGATAACGAAGTTATCAAAGGGCGGGCGGGTGGGATAAAAATTTTAGGAGAGTTGATAGTATGAACATAAGCGAAAAAATCATCGCGCGACATGCCGGCGTTGAGCACGTCGAAGCCGGTCAACTCGTCGTCGCCAATCTCGATCTCGTCATGGCTAATGACGTCACCGGTCCGCCCGCCATCAAGGAATTTGAAAAGATCGGCATGCCGCCCTTCGACCCCAATAAAATTGCGCTCATTCCCGACCATTTTCAACCGTCGAAGGATATCAAGAGTGCCGACCTTGCCAAAGCCATGCGCGATTTCTCCAAGAAACATCACATCAAACACTACTACGAGGCGGGGCGCGTCGGCATCGAGCACGTCATTTTGCCCGAGTTCGGCATCGTCGGTCCCGGCATGCTCATCATCGGCGCCGACTCTCACACCTGCACCTACGGCGCCGTCAACGCCTTCTCGACCGGCGTCGGCACCACCGATCTCGCCGTCGGGCTCGCTACCGGCAAGGCGTGGTTTAAAGTCCCCGAGGCGATCAACGTCAAGCTCGTCGGCAACAAGCCCAAAAATATTTGCGGCAAGGATATCATTTTGACGCTCATCGGACGCATCGGCGTCGACGGCGCTCTCTATAAGGCGCTCGAGTTCACCGACGACGGCGTTGCTCAATTGTCGATGACCGATCGCTTGACGATCTCTAATATGGCGATCGAGGCGGGCGCCAAAGCCGGATTATTCCCCTTCGACGAGATCACTAAACAATACGTTGACGGTCGCGCTCAACAGCCTTACGTCGCCGTCAATCCCGATCCCGATGCTCAATACTCGTCGACCGTCGAGATCAATTTGTCGGAGCTCGTCCCCGTCGTCGCGCTCCCGCATTTGCCCGAAAACGTCAAGCCCGCCTCCGAACTGTCGAGTATCAAAATCGATCAGGTCGTGATCGGCTCGTGCACCAACGGCAGGCTCGAAGATTTACAGACCGCCGCCGAAATTCTCAACGGTCGCAAAGTTCATCCCGACGTTCGTTGCATCATTATCCCCGGCAGCCCCGCCGTCTACAAAGAAGCCATGCATCGCGGTTGGCTCGATATTTTCATCGATGCCGGTTGCGTCGTCAGCACTCCGACGTGCGGTCCGTGCCTCGGCGGTTATATGGGCATCCTCTCGGCGGGCGAACGTTGCGTTTCGACCACCAATCGCAATTTCCGCGGGCGCATGGGGCATGTCGACAGCGAAGTTTATCTCGCCGGTCCGCTCGTCGCCGCCGCATCCGCCGTCAACGGTTTTATCTCATAGGAGGTGATTTAAATGAAACTCGAAGGTAAGGTGTGGCGCTACGGCGATAATATTGATACCGACGTCATCATTCCCGCGCGCTACCTCAACACTTTTGATCCCGCCGAGCTCGCCAAACATTGTATGGTCGACATCGACGAGACTTTTGCCGTCAACGTCAAGGCGGGCGATATCATGGTCGGCGGCAAAAATTTCGGTTGCGGCTCCTCGCGTGAGCACGCACCCGTCGCCATCAAAGCCTCGGGCGTTCCCGTCGTGATCGCCGCGTCCTTTGCAAGGATTTTCTATCGCAACGGGATCAATATCGGATTGCCGCTCCTCGAGATCGGTGACGATGTTGAAAAAATTTCCGCCGACGACGTTCTCAAGATCGATACGTCGACGGGGACGATCGAAGATGTCACCAACGGCGAAATTTTTCATGCACATCCGTTGCCGGGCTTCGTTCAGGACATCGCCAACGCCGGCGGCTTGATCAATTACGTCAAACAGCGCGGCACCCTCGGATAAAAAAATCCGCGCGGAGCGGAATTAAATTTTCGTGTTCCACATGATCAGGGCGTCCTCGTCATTGTCGATGTAATAATGCGGGCGACGCCCCACGCTCCGCAATCCGAACTTCTCATATAATCGGATCGCCGCCGCGTTTGACGGACGCACTTCCAATGTGATCGCCGTCGCGCCCCGCGCCTTCACTTCTTCGATCAACCGTCCGAACAACGCCGTCCCGAATCCCCGACCGCGAAATTTCGGCTCGACCGCCACGCTCATTACTTCCGCGTCGCCGAACGACAGCCACGCGCCCGCATAACACACCGTTCGACCGTCCAGCTCGCCGACTATATAAATCGCGTTCTCGTTGAGCGCCTCGCCCATAAATAAATTTCGGCTCCACGGCATTGCAAAACTTTGCGCCTCAATCTCCGTCACTCGATCAACGTCTTCGACCGTCATCATTCGGAAGGCGAGTGCCTCTTCTCCCATAATACCTCCGCCTCCGACCGTCGAACGTATTTCGGCTCCAAATTCATCACATTATCGATCAATCCGTCCGCCATCAGCCGACGTCCGACCAGCCCGACATTCACCGCGCGCGGCATCCGTAAATTTATCGGCGCAAGCTCCACATTCGACGGCAACGTCTTTATTTTTTTGAGCGCATCTCCGCATACTATTACTTTTTCGCCGATCGATTCCGCGTCCGACATGATCTTTTCGATCGATCCGACCTTTACTTTGTCCGCCGCCTTCAATCGATCAAAAAATTGATAGTAGGCGCAATCGCGTTGGGCGTCGAGCAACGTCAACACGCAGTCGAACGGAAAATTCATCGCCAGCGCCTCGAGCGTCGGCACGCCGATTATCGGCACGTCCCACGCATACGACAGCGCCTTCGCCGCCGCCAACCCGATCCGCAAGCCCGTAAACGAGCCCGGTCCGATCGAGACCGCTATACATTCGATCGCTCCGCGCAGAACGCCCGACAGTCGCATCACTTCTTCCAATTGCGGTTGAAGCGTCTGCGAATGTGTCAGTCGCGAATCCAAATCGATCTCCGTAAATCGATCGCCGTCAAGCAACGCCACGCTCGATGTCCGCGTCGCCGTCTCAATCGCTATGCACAAATTCTTCCAACTCATTTATAAAATCCTCGTGCTCCTCGCCGACGCACGTAACATTAATCCGCCTCATATTCCGCGCGTCCTTCAGTCGCTCGATTGTTATCAGCACATAATTTTCCGGCAGCGCGTTCGGAAATTTCTCCGCCCACTCGATGAACACTATCCCGTCCGGAAAATCCGTATAATCGTAAAAGCCTATGTCCTCCAACTCGTCCTCGCTCGTCAGCCGGTACAGATCGAAGTGCACTATCGGGCAAAACCCCTCGTAAATATTCATCAGATTGAACGTCGGGCTCGTCACCTCGCCCTGCACTCCCAACGTCCGCGCCATGCTCTGCACGAACAACGTTTTGCCCGCTCCGAGTCCGCCCTCGAGACAAACCACCGTACCTTCGCGTATTCGCTGCGCAACTTTTTCTGCCAATCGTACCGTGCCGTACGGCGACTGAGTTATGTGCGTAAACATCATTACCTCCATCAATTTTTATCAACTCACGAACCGTTTCATTCGTTTAGTTTACATCGACACCGCCCAAATTGCAACCAAAAAAGCCCCGACCGCCTTTCGAGCAATCGGGGCTCTGCTGTGTTCAGTGTGTTCAGTTGAAATTATCTGCGTTGATGACGCTGATTGTTAAACTGACCGTTGGAGTGATTATTGAATTGACCGCCGCCGAAGGTTGCATTGCCGAACGGTTGATTTCCGATCGACAGATCAGTCGGCTCGCTCGACGGCGTCAAGGGTTTGTCATTGATGATCGACGAGAGATCGTCGTTGTCGAAGCCGAAGGTCGGAGGAGTGAATCCGTCGTCCTGCTCGAACCACGGAGTCTGATTGGACTCGCCGAAGAACGACGTATCATCGATCGAAGGAGCCGTAGCCGTATCGCTGTCGAACTCGGGCGGTGCAACGGTGGTGTCACTGTCGCCTGCGAAGGGCGGACGACGATGCCCGCGCGGATCGAAGCCTGCAAAGTCGAGCGGCGCTACGTCAGTATCGCTGTCGAACTCGGGCGGCGCAACGGTAGTGTCGCTGTCGCCTGCGAACGGCGGACGACGATGCCCGCGCGGATCGAAGCCTGCGAAGTCGGGCGGGGCTACGTCGGTGTCGCTGTCGAACTCGGGCGGAGCAATGGCGGTATCGCTGTCGCCGTCGAACGGTGGACGACGATGCCCGCGCGGATCGAAGCCCGCGAAGTCGGGCGGCGCTACGTCAGTATCACTATCAAAATCGGGCGGGGCAACGTCGGTGTCGCTGTCGCCTGCGAATGGCGGACGATGCCCGCGCGGATCGAAGCCTGCGAAGTCGGGCGGAGCTACGTCGGTGTCGCTGTCAAACTCGGGCGGCGCGATCGAAGTGTCGCTGTCGCCATCGAACGGTGGACGACGATGCCCGCGCGGATCGAATCCTGCAAAGTCGGGCGGAGCAACGTCGGTGTCGCTGTCGAACTCGGGCGGTGCGATCGAAGTGTCGCTGTCGCCGTCGAACGGACGACGCCCACCGCGCGGATCGAATCCTGCAAAGTCGGGCGGTGCAACGTCGGTGTCGCTGTCAAACTCGGGCGGAGCAACGGTGGTGTCGCTGTCGCCGTCGAACGGACGACGTCCGCGCGGATCGAATCCTGCGAAGTCGGGCGGAGCTACGTCCGTATCGCTATCAAACTCGGGCGGTGCGATCGTCGTGTCGCTGTCGCCGTCGAACGGACGACGTCCGCGCGGATCGAATCCTGCAAAGTCGGGCGGTGCTACGTCAGTGTCGCTGTCGAACTCGGGTGGGGCAATGGCGGTGTCACTGTCGCCGTCAAGATCGAAATTGAAACCGCCGTTACCGTCGAAGCCGAAGCTCACGTGGTGATCGTCTCCGGCGTCGAGGTTGAAATTAAAACCGTCGCTCTTATTGAAGCCGAAGTTCACTCGATGCTCATTACCGGCGTCGAGATTGAAATTAAAACCGTCGCTCTTATTGAAGCCGAAACCAATGCTCGGACGGTTATCGTCGTCGTTATCGAACGCGTCATCGCCATCGCTCATCGACGGACGCTCGCCGGTTTCGTCGTAGCGTTCCTCTGCCTCGATCACACCGCGATTGATCTCCTCCAACATTGCTCCCAAGCCCGCGATGAAATTGCCGATGCCTCCGAATTTTTTGCCTGCCAAGATTAACAACTCCTTAATTTGTTTGGTGATTGCTGCTTTAACTTCTTACAGACAATATATCGTCGATTCCCGCCAAAACTTTAGTTAAACTTCAATTATATTTTTATTAGAAACAAATTAAAATCCTCAAGCCGCGCCCGTGAACAGTTCGATCAACGGTCGGAAAAATTGATACGCCTGACCCCACGCGGGGATCATCGATATCCCTCCGAACAGCACCAAATTGATCAGCGTCGCTATCAACGATTTACTCACGATTGAGTAGATCGCCAGCGCCGCGCCCACGCCCCAGATCGCCACCTGCCATATCTCCGCCGCCAACGCCCCTTGAATGTATGCGTAAATCAATACGCCGCTTGCGAGCAATATTATTATCGACAGCGCCAGCACCCATTTATATTTCGTCGTCAATTGAAAGCGGCTCGGCTCCTCTTTGTTGTCGAGCTTGTCGGCGTCAAAGCCGTCCGTCGACGTTGACGTTTGATCCGTCGCCGCGTCCTTTTGAGCGCCCGTCAAATTTTTATCCTCGTCCATCGATACCACTCCTCAAAACATATGTTTGCGCCAAAATACGTAAGCCGACACCGCCGACGCCGCCAGCGCGATCACTATCACGATTGCAAAGCCCAATGCGTTTTCGCTCATCGGCACCGGCACGTTCATTCCGAAAAAACTCGAGATCACCGTCGGGATCGCTATGATGATCGTCATCGCCGCGAGAAATTTCATCACCATGTTCTGATTGTTCGAGATGATTGACGAGAATGTGTCCGCCAGCCGCGATAGGATTTGGCTGTACATCTCGACCATCTCTCGCGCCTGTTTGTTTTCGATGATGACGTCCTCGAGTAAATCTTCGTCCTCTTCATAAATGTCGAGAATCCCCTCGAGCGTCCGCGACGATCTCAACCGCAATAATTTTTCCAGCACCGCCCCGTTCGACCGTAGCGCCGCGTTGAAATACGTCAAGCCCTTCTGCAATTCCATCAATCGGAGTATCTCACTGTTGCGCATCGAATGACGGAGCCGATCCTCGATGTCCTCCGCCAATTTGTTGATCTGTCGAAGGTACCGCAAATAAAACGTTGCCGATTTGTACAGGATTTGAAACAGAAATTGCGTCTTCTTGAATGTGCGAAACAGCCGCGCCGTCCGCTCGTTGAAGTCGGCGATTACCGGCGTCTCCTCTAGACAGACCGTGATCAAATACTGCCGCGTCAAGATGATCGCCAGAGGCAGAGTATCATAGCTTTCTTCCTCGCGCACCAACGGAACGTTCGTCAGGATCATTATCGCATCGTCTTCAACGTCGATGTGCGAGCGTTCTTCGTCGTCGAGCGCCGACCGTAGAAAGTCCGGCTCGACCTCCGTCAACGCGCTGATCATTTTCAACTCGTACGGCGTCGGGTCGATGATGTTGATCCACGAGCCCTTCTCAATCGTGTTGAGCGTGAGCTCCTGAAGGTGCCCGTTGTCCTGCGACTTGTAAATCGTGAGCATCTGCCTCCTCCTCTCGAGCGTACTCTTTTGCAATTGTACTATTCTACGCCGCAATTTGTCTACAATTTATTGCCGAGCGTCGAAAATGGGGCGCCGCCTCAACCGACGGGCGACGGACGGGCGACGGTTAGAAGGGCGCCGTCGACGCTCCCGCCCACGAATGACGGCGCCCAAATTGTGGGAGTGGTTCCCACCCGCGTCGGCGGCGCCCGACCTTTCATCGAATGCCAAACTCCGCGCGGACGGCGGGAAAATATCAGCGCCCAGCGTCGGCAGCGCCCGTCCTTTCATCGAATGCGACGCTCCGCGTGGACGGCGGGAGAATATCAGCGCCCCGCATCGACCGCGCACGCACTTTCAGCAAATGCGGCACTCCGCGCGGAACGGCAGGAGAATATCAGCGCCCCGCGTCGACGGCGCCCGACCTTTCATCGAATGCTGAACACCGCGCGGACGTCGGGAGAATATCAGCGCCCCGCGTCGGTGGCGCTCGATCTTTCATCGAATGCGGCACTCCGCGCGGACGGCGAGAAAAAATTTCGCCGCCCTGTGTCGTCGGCGCGAAAAAAAAACCGCTTATCGCGGCTAATATCCTAAAAAATTTATCGGCGGCGCATCCACGACGGAATGTCGACCAACTTCGATTTGGACGACAGCGCGGGCGTTGGCGGCGGCTCGACGGGCGTTGGCGGCAGTCGAATCGTCGCTCCGTCAAAGATTTTCAGCACCGACGAATCAATCAATCGATCCCCAATCGCCGTCGGCTCAAAAATTTTTAGCGCCGACCCGACGATCCAACAAACTACGTCGTCGACGATGTCAAATACTCTCGTCATCGGCATCTTCGGATCGACGACTCGAAACAGATACTCCTTTGAAAAAATCGCGATCAGATCGACGGTCGCCTTCAATTCTTCCAACGCCCGATCAAAATTTTTCTGTCGACGTTCGCCTTCAAATCTGAACGGACGGGTTACGACGGCGATCGTCAACGCGCCCACCGACTTTGCACACTCGGCAACGACCGGCGTCGCGCCCGCGCCTACGGGATCGCCCAAATCCCCTGTCAAAAAAATTATATCCGCACCGTCGAACGCCGCCGTGAAATCCGATCGATCTTCCTCCGCCGAGCTGCGATATCTTTCAATTGTCCCGCCGTCCAAGCCGCGCGGTCCTCTGTATAATTGTATTTGTGTCGGCGCCTTCGTCGGCAGGTGCTTGAAACTTTCTCCGATCGCTATGCACTCCGCGCGGAAGCCCGCATCAATCAATCGATTCAATATCGAAATGCCGTTGCCTTTGGACGCGTCGTAGGCAATGCCCGCGACCTTGACGATCATCGACGACGCATCCACGTCGGAATGTCAATCACACTCTTCGGCTGCTGAGGCTGCGGCGGTTGAATCGGCGCCTGCGGCTGTTGAGGCTGCTGCTGTTGAGCCGCCGCCTGCTGTTGCTCCAACCCGCGCATCCGCGCTGTGAATAACGACGAGATCGTTTTCTGTTGAGCCGCCGTTTCCTCGTCGACCGTCTCTTGAATCGGCGGTTGCACGCTCGGACGGTTCTCGTCCGCCGCCGACTCGTCGTCAAACCGCGTCGCTATCACCGTCACGCTCACCGTGTCGCCCATCGATTCGCCCGTCGATATCCCCCACATGATCTCCGCGTCGGGGTGCGCCGCCTCCGCTACCGTCGTCGACGCCTCGTTCACTTCCATCATCGACAGATTATCCGGCGAGCCCATGATGTTCAACAACACGCCCCGCGCCCCTTGTATGCTCGTCTCGAGCAACGGGCTGTCGATTGCCGCCTTCACCGCGTCGACCACTGCGTTTTCGCCCGACGCTTCGCCTATGCCCATCAGCGCCGAGCCCGCGTTCTGCATGATCGATTTGACGTCCGCAAAGTCCAGATTGACAATGCCCGGCACCGCTATCAAATCCGATATGCCCTTGACGCCTTGACGCAAAATATCATCGGCGATCGAGAACGCCTTCGTCATCGGCGTTTTTTTGTCGACCACCTGTAACAGTCGGTCGTTCGGAATCGTTATGATCGTGTCCACGCGACGCTTCAGATTTTCGATCCCCATGTCCGCATTCTTTTTGCGCTTCGGTCCCTCGAAACTGAACGGTCGAGTGACAACGCCCACCGTCAACGCCCCGATCTCTCGAGCGCACTCCGCTACCACAGGCGCCGCGCCCGTGCCCGTGCCGCCGCCCATCCCCGCCGTTATAAATACCATGTCGGAGTCTCTAAGCGCCGCTATGATCTCGTCGCGGCTCTCGATTGCCGCCTTCTGTCCAATCTCCGGTCGCGCGCCCGCTCCCAATCCCCGCGTCAATTTTTCTCCAATCTGCATGCGTTTAGGCGCCATCGCCGTTAAGAGTGCCTGCGCGTCGGTGTTCACCGCTATAAATTCTACGCCTTCCAATCCGAGCGAGATCATTCTGTTGACCGCGTTGTTGCCGCCGCCGCCCACTCCTATTACTTTGATCTTCGCAAACTGCGTCAGATCATTATCATCGAACTCAAACATCAGTCCGCCTCCAAACATTTTTTCTTATCAATTGTACTATAAAATTTGCCGCAATGCTACAATCGACGAAAAATTTTTGGCAGTTGAGTACGAAAATAAATCAGGCAGTCAACAATCTGCAGCAGAATGATGATCCGAAACGCGAGATTAAAATCCATATCGAGCACGCAACCGAGCGCCACCAGCACCACGCCGATTATCGCGCTGACGAGCACGAGCCCGAGCATGGCTCCGTTGTCGCGTCTGTTTTTTCGGATTGACGGGAGCAAACCGACGATCGCGTTGAGGATAAATATCAACGGCAGCGCGATGTGGCGAAATTCTATCTCCGATTGAAACGAGCCGAAGACGAAGGTGAGCAGCACTCCGATTGACGAGCCGAGCAAAAATATTTTTAGCAGTTTCAGCAGGTGTGGCATAATTCGTAAATCCCCGCGCGCTTGAGCGTCTCAACGACCGTCTCGCCGATATGAGCAACCGTGTCCGCCACTTCGATCCCGACCGCGTTGAGCGCCGTAATTTTATCCGCCGCCGTGCCCTTGCCGCCGCTGATGATTGCGCCCGCATGCCCCATGCGTTTGCCCGCCGGCGCCTGTCGACCCGCGATAAATGCAGTCACCGGCTTCGTCTTCATGTTTTTATCGATCCAACGCGCCGCTTCTTCCTCCGCCGTCCCGCCGATCTCGCCGATCATCAGCACCGCCTTCGTCTCCTCGTCGCGATTGAACAGATCAAGCGCCTCTATAAAATCCATGCCCTTGACGGGATCGCCGCCAATCCCAAGGCTCGTCGTGATCCCGATCCCCGCGTTCATCAATTGAAATGCCGCTTCATACGTCAAGGTTCCACTCCGCGACACCAGTCCGACGTGCCCGCGCTTTTGGACATTGCCCGGGATAATTCCCAACTTGCATTCGCCCGTCGTCATGATGCCCGGGCAGTTCGGTCCGATCAACCGCGTCTTTTTGCCTTCCATGTATCGACGTACCTTGACCATGTCGAGCACGGGAATATGCTCCGTGATGCAGACGACCAGCTCGAGCCCCGCGTCAATGCCTTCCATGATCGAATCCGCCGCAAATCGAGCCGGCACGTAGATCACCGACGCCGTTGCTCCCGTCGATTGCACCGCATCTCGCACCGTATTAAAAACCGGCACGCCTTCAACCGTTTGCCCCGCCTTGCCGGGCGTCACCCCGCCGACGATTTTCGTCCCGTAGGCAAGCATCTGCTTCGTGTGAAACGTCGCCGCCTTGCCGGTGATGCCCTGCACTATTACCTTCGTATCCTTGTTGACGAGTATGCTCATTGCTCCGCGCTCCTTTCGGCGTCTTTGACGAGTTTCACGATCAGCTCCGCGCCGCTCTCCATCGTCTTCGCCATGATCACGTTCTTGATCGGAGTCTCCAACAATATTTCGCGCCCGCGCTCGACATTCGTCCCCTCGAGCCGGACCACCACAGGCACCGGCAGTGTTTTGCCGTCCTCGGAGATAATTTTCGCCGCGTCGACGATCCCTTGCGCCACCAGATCGCATTTGTTGATCCCGCCGAAGATGTTGACGAAAATTCCTTTCGACTGACCGCCGTCGAGCATGATCTGAAACGCCTCCGCGATCTTCTCGGGCGTCGAGTCGCCGCCCACGTCCAAAAAGTTTGCCGGATTGCCGCCGTAGTGTTTCAAGATGTCGACCGTCGCCATCGCCAAGCCCGCGCCGTTCACCATGCAAGCCACGTCGCCGCCCAAATTGACGTAATTCAGCTCCGCCTCCGCCGCACGACGTTCTTTCGGATCTTCCTCCGTCTCGTCGCGCAACGCCTCAATGTCGGGATGCCGATAAAGCCCGCTGTCGTCGAAATTCAACTTCGCGTCGAGCGCTATCACGTCGTCGTCCGCCGTCACCACCAACGGATTGATCTCAACCTGCGAACAGTCTTTGCCCACGAACGCGTTGTAAAGTTTCATCATCAGCGTCGACGCTTTTCTGATCGCCGGTGCGGGGAAATTCATCGAATACGCCATGCACTTCGCTTGGAACGGCAACAGCCCGACGGCGGGATCGATGTACTCGCGGAAAATTTTTTCGGGCGTCTCGGCGGCTACCTTTTCGATCTCGACGCCGCCTTCTTCGGAGCCCATCATTACGATCCGCGCGGATTGCCGATCGATCACCAGGCTCAAATAATATTCGTGTTTGATCGACGAGCCCGCCTCGATCAGCAGTCGATTGACCACCTTGCCGTCGGGGCCCGTCTGATGCGTGACCAGCGTCTTGCCTAAAAGCTCCGTCGCATACGCCCGCACTTCCTCGAGATTGTGCGCGATTTTGACGCCGCCAGCTTTGCCGCGTCCGCCCGCATGAATTTGCGCCTTGACGACCATCACCGGCGTGTTGAGTTTTTCGGCGACGGCAACCGCCTCGTCGACGCTGAACGCGGGGCTGCCCTCGGGCACCGGCACCCCGTAGCTCTTGAGGATCGCTTTGCTTTGATATTCGTGTATGTTCACAGCCATCACTCCCATAATTTTTATTGATTATACTTTCGCTGTCGAAAAAAAAATCCCTTCAAAACCGACTAGTGACAATTCGTAATGCGTAATGCATAATGCGTAATTGGGGGCGACGATTGGGGCGCCGCTCAACGCACCCGCCCGTCGAGGTCGGCGCCCAACTGAGCCCGAGGTTCCCACCCGCGTTGGCGGCGCCCCCTTTTAATTATGCATTACGAATTAAGAATTACGCATTGAATTTCTGAGGTGATGACAGTGATCGATCGTGAGACCGTAAAAATTTTCGTCGACGAGTGGAAGGAGCGCGGCTCCGAAAAATCCGACGCCCAATCCTTTTGGCTCGATCTCATTCACGCGCTCGGCGTCGACCGCCCGACCAAATTCATTCAGTTTGAAGTGCCCATCGACGTTGCCGACCATAAATGTTTTATCGACGGTTGGATTCCCGCCACGAAAGTTTTGATCGAACAGAAAGGCTGCGGCATCGATCTCGATAAGCCCGCCCGTCAATCGGACGGCAAGTTTTTGACGCCCTTCGAGCAGGCGCTCCGTTATGCCGAAGCGCTACCGTATTCGGGGCGTCCGCGTTGGATCGTCGTTTGCAACTTCGTCGAGATTCGCGTCTACGACATGGATCAGTTTCATCGACGCCGCGACGATAATTATGCGCCCAATAAAATTGCCGTCGAGCGCCTCCCGCATGAGTTCTCGAGATTAAATTTTTTGATCGATCCCAATGATGAGAACGTCGACCCGTCGATAAAAATCTCGAAACAGGCCGGAGAAATTGTCGGGCTCATATACCGCTCGTTTGAAGGGGCGACGATGAAAGGGGCGCCGCCGTCGCTCCCACCCTCCACCGGCGGCGCCCAACCGAGGTCGGCATGCCCACCCCGCGTTGACGGCGCACTTTTTTCGATGCTTCGGGTCGCCGCCGCCGTGCCCAATCTCGAATGTCGGCGCCTTTTGGTCGATGCTTTGAGACAACGGCGACGCGACCGGGCTCGGATTTTTTCTCCCGCCCAACTTTGACAATCTTCGATTGCCGTTGTTTCGGGGCGCCGCCTGCGCGGGTGGGAACCTCTTCCACAATTGGGGCGCCGAGCTCCGTGGGCGGGAGCGACGGCGGCGCCCCATCTTCGTCACTCCGTCGACGGGTGGGCGTTTTTCTTCGGATTGAATTTATTCATCGCCGCGTCAATCCCTTCGACCATGATGCTGATCGCCGCCCGCCCCCGAAATTTTCACTCCACCCGCCCTTGACAACCTTCGATCGCCGCTGCCTCGTGGGCGTCGTCGGCGGCGACACTTTCATTTCTTCCGTCAGGAAAACGGCGCGGGTGAGTGGGCGTTCTTCTTCGGATTGAATTTATTCATCGCCGCGTCAATCCCGTCGACCATGATGCTGATCGCCGCCGCCTCCAAATATTTTACCGCCTCCGAAATTTTCTCCCGATCGTCGTCCGCGAACGCCGACAACACATGATTATTCACCGCCCAACCTTCCGGCGGTCGCCCGACTCCTATTCTGATTCGCGCAAAATCCTGCCGCCCGCCAAAATGATCGATGATCGATTGCACTCCGCGATGCCCGCCGCTCGAGCCCTTCGGACGAAGTCTCACCGTCCCCAACGGCAAATCCATGTCGTCGTGCGCTACAATCAAATCCTCTACATCGATCCGATAATAATCCGCGATCGGTCGCACCGCCTCACCGCTCAAATTCATAAACGTCTGCGGCTTGACCAACATCACTTTCAAACCGTCAATGTACGTCGCCGTCAGCTCCGCGCGGAACGTCGAATCGTTTTTCCAAGCGGGAGCATTCAACCGAGCCGACAACGCGTCCGCCAACATAAACCCCACGTTGTGTTTCGTCGACGCATACTCCCGCCCCGGATTGCCCAGCCCCACAAATAATTTCATGCCCGCACCTTCGACGGCTTCACCATGATCGCCTCCGCCGCCTTCGACATCATTCTATTCGATGAGCGCTTCGTCGCCATCAAATAACTCTTGTCGAGCCGCTTGCAAATTTCCTCGATCGGCACCGACTCATTCAAACAGATCGTCAGCCAATGCTTTTTGTTCATGTGATACCCGAAAAAATATTTCTCCTCGTCAATCAGCTCCGTCAACTCCGTCGGCTCAATCCGAAGGTCGAGTATCTCCATCATCTCCATGCTGTTGAGCCCCAACCGATCCGCCGACACCGTCAGCAATATCCCGTACCACTTGCGGCTGTCCTTCCGACGCCACACCGCATATTTCGGGAATTTGTCCCAGAGATATTCGAGCTCGTCACCGTATTTTTGACGGACGTAATCTATCAATTGAAGCGCCTGCTCCGAACGGAATAAATCCTTCTCGAAACACGACGCCTCGATGTGACGCAACACCGCCTCATACTCCTCGTTGAGCAGCCCGACGAAACTGCCCGGCGCGTGCTCGAGCAGATGCAAAACATATTTATCGCCCGTCTCGTTGTCAAACAGATCGGTCTTTACCGCGCCATCGCCGTCGATCGTCACCTTCAACAGCATTTGCCCCTTCGCGAGCGTCGTCTTGTAAACATAACGCCCGTCAACGTGCTCGAATCCGTAATTGATCAGCGCCTCGGGGATCGCCTTCCGATCGCTGAACAGCGTTTCAGTCAACATTATTGCATCACTCCTTTGATTGATTAACCGTTGAGAATGGGATCGCCGACGAGGAACAGGTAACCCAGCACGATCAGCCCGAGCGCGATGCGATACCAACCGAATGCGGTGAAGTCGTTTTTCTTGATATACATCAGGAGGAATTTGATCGAAAGGATCGAGACGATGAAGGCGGTGATCATTCCGACGGCGAGGATTGTCAGCTCACTGCCGGAGTAATCGAGCCCGAACTTCATGATTTTGATCAGCGACGCGCCGAACATCACGGGGATTGCCATGAAAAAGGTGAACTCCGTCGCCGCCACTCGAGAGGCGCCGAATAAAATCCCGCCGAGGATTGTCGCACCCGATCGAGACGTGCCGGGCACGAGCGCGAGCACTTGAAACAATCCGATGATCAGCGCGGTCGTATAGGGAAGGTGATCGACGTTGTTGCAGCTTGGAATGCGATATCGATTGAAGTACTCGACGACGATGAAGAGCACGCCGTAGAGGATCAGCATAGCGGCGACGATCGGAGTGGTCATGAGATTTTCCTCCATCCAATCGTTGAGAGGAATGCCGACGGCGGCGGCGGGAATGCAGGCGACGACGACCTTCAGCCAGAGGTTGATCGTATTGCGCTTTTGGAGTTTGGTCTTCCACAGCGAAAAGGGATTGAGCCTCTCGAAATTGAGCACGACGACGGCGAGTATGGCGCCGAGCTGAATGACGATGAGGAACATATCCATGAATTGTTTGCTGACGTTGAGTTTGATGAACTCGTCGACGAGGATCATATGACCGGTGCTGCTGATGGGGAGCCATTCGGTGAGACCTTCGACGATGCCGATCAAAATCGTTTTGAGCAATTCACTCGTGCTTAAATCCAATTGGGTCACCTCAATAAAAAATTTGGATCAGAGGAAAATGTGTATGATGCCCTCGAAAAGATGAAGAATGGCGCGTTGCATCGGAACGAACACCATGCCGAGGATAGGCGTCATGAGGAAAATGATCAGGATCAACATGCTGTAGCGCTCGAGCTGATGAAATTTGACGGCGAGCTCGTAGGGTAGGAGGTTGCGAAGGATATGCGAGCCGTCGAGCGGCGGGATGGGGAGCATGTTGAAGATGGCGAAGTTGATGTTGTAGATCATGATCAGAGAGAAGACGGTTCTCGTGCCCGGGGACATTTGAATGCCGAGCTTAAACAAAATCACCATGACGAGGAGAGCGACGAAGGCGGTGATGAGATTAGCGATGGGACCTGCGGCGGAGACAAGAATATCGTCGCGGCGTGGATTGCGGAAGTTGGCGGGATTGACCATGACGGGTTTAGCCCAACCGAATTTGATGATGAAGAGCATCAGCAGCCCGAAGGGATCGATGTGAGCGGCGGGGTTGAGAGTGAGGCGCCCCTGCATGCGCGGTGTGTAATCGCCTAAAAAATCGGCGACTCTGGCGTGGGCGTACTCGTGGATCGTCATGGCGATAATAAGTCCCGGCAGTCCTGCGATGACATTCATGAGGAAGCCGCCAAGATCATCAAACATTGTACCACTCCATTCAATTATTGAGCCGACTGATCGGCTGTTGGGGGTGACGGAAAAAAATTTTTTCATCCCGCCCACCCGCCCAT
>CALGGP010000101.1 GCA_937915885.1 uncultured Selenomonadales bacterium
GGGTGGGCGGGAAAAAATTTTTCGTCGCTCAAATGATTACCGACTCCGATCGTTTTGCGGCGTTCTCGATCACTTCCGTCCGATTGCCGTCGAATGAATATATTCGATGCACGAATACAAACGCCTCGTCGCCCTCATGCAACGGCGCCTTCTCGAGACTTCGGAAGCCTCTCAACATTTGCCCTTTGACTTCCACATCGATTTGTATCATGCTCCCGCGAAAATACGTTCCGCGCACCAACCCCTTTTCCGTCGTCAACGGCATCGGCGGCGCCATCTCCTCAATGTCGGCGGCGATCTCCAAAAACTCCGGTCGTAAAATTCCTTCGTGCTTGTCTCGATTGTCGTTGAGCCGAAATCCTTTGAAGATCGTATAATCGGGAATGTGCACCGACTCGCCGATAAATTTTGCCACGAACGGCGTCTTCGGCGCCTGATAGATTTCGATCGGCGTGCCCGCCTGCTCCACCCGTCCGTGATTCGTAATTATAATTTCGTCGGCGACCTCGACCGCCTCATCTTGATCGTGCGTCACGAAGATCGACGTGATCCCGAGCTTATGTATCGTCGACTTCAGCCACTGCCTCAACTCTTGACGCACTTTCGCATCGATCGCCGCAAACGGCTCGTCGAGCAACAGCAACTCGGGATTCGGCGCCAGCGCTCGAGCGAAGGCGACGCGCTGACGTTGCCCGCCGCTCAACTGCATGGGATATCGCGTCGTAAAATCTTTCAGCCCGATCAGCTCGGCAAGGAACTCGACGCGTTCTTTGATTTCCGACGCCGGTTTTTTTTGCACCTCGAGCCCGAACGCTATGTTGTCGAACACCGTCATATGTCGAAACAGCGCGTAGCTTTGAAATAAAAATCCGATGCCGCGCTTGCCCGGGTCGACATCGTTGACGCGCCGCCCGCCGATGAAAATATCTCCGCTGTCGGGCGTCTCGAGCCCCGCGATCATTCGCAGGATCGTCGTCTTGCCCGAGCCCGACGAGCCGAGCAATCCGATCAACTTGCCGCGCTCGATCGCAAAACTGACGTTGTCGGACGCGCGGAACGTCCCGAAATTTTTATTGACGTGTTTCAACTCGACCTCATAAGTCGCCATCAAAATTCACTCCAATCGGGGGATCGCAATGGAATTTTTAATCGTATGTCCGCTGGCATTTTTGGCGGGCTTCGTCGACGCGATTGCGGGCGGCGGCGGATTAATCTCACTGCCCGCGTATCTGATCGCCGGACTGCCTCCGCACTTCGCAATCGGCACAAACAAATTGAGCTCGACCATGGGCACCGCGCTAACCACATTCAATTTCGCGCGGAGCGGCTTCATCAATTGGAGACTCGCCGGAATGTGCTCGATTGTCGCGTTATTCGCGTCGTCGCTCGGCGCCCGCTTGACGCTGTTGCTCGACGAAAAAATTTTTTCATGCGTCCTGCTCGTGATCCTGCCGTTGACGGCGTTCTACGTCTTTCGAGCGAAGGACTTGTCGCCGACGGGAGCTCCGCGCGGACGCGTCGAGATGTATTTGATCGCAATCTTGGCGTCGATTGTGATCGGCATTTACGACGGCTTCTACGGACCGGGCACCGGCACATTTTTATTGCTGATCCTGACGGGCGTCGCGCGCATGAAATTGACGGAGGCGAACGGCTTGACGAAGGCGATCAATCTGTCGACAAACGTTGCGGCGCTTGCGGTGTTGATGTTCTACGGCAAAGTTTTACTCGCGCTCGGATTGATCGCGGGGCTTTTCAACATGCTCGGCAATTATCTCGGCACGCGCTCATTCATAAGCGGCGGCTCGAAAATCGTCCGACCGCTGATCATCTTGGTGCTGGCGATCTTCATGATCAAAATCATCATTGCACTTTGACGTTGCGCGCCTCGACGATGTTTCGCAAAATCAGCACGACGATCGCGAGTATGACGAGGATCGATGCGACCGCGAACGCCGCCGTAAAATTATATTCGTTGTAAAGAATTTCGATGTGGAGCGGGAGCGTGTTCGTCCGCCCGCGGATATGTCCGCTGACGACGCTCACCGCGCCGAATTCGCCCATCGCCCGCGCCGTACACAAAATTATTCCGTAGGACAATCCCCATTTGATGTTCGGCAGTGTCACTCGACGAAAGATTGTCCAACCGTCGGCACCCATGGTCGTTGCCGCCTCTTCCTCCGAGCGCCCTTGATTTTCCATGACGGGGATCAGTTCTCGAGTGATAAACGGGAACGTGACGAAGACCGTCGCGAGAATGACGCCCGGCACCGCGAAGACGATCGCGACGTGAAAATCTTGCAGCGTCGAATAGATCGGGCTCATTCGTCCGAAGAGCATGATGAAAAATAATCCGGCAACGACGGGGCTGATGGCGAACGGCAGATCGATCAGCGACCCGAGAAAAGTTTTGCCTCTGAAGTCGAATTTCGTTAAGAGCCACGCCGACGCGATGCCGAAGATCGTGTTGAGCGCGACGGCGAGCACGGTCGCCTCGATTGTCAAGCCGAGCGCTTTGATTGCAAACGGCTCCGTCAACGCTCGAATGTAGACGTCCCAACCCTTGGCAAGCGCTTCGGCGGCGACGAGGATCAGCGGCAGGATTAACATCAAAAACAGGAACGCGACGGCGACGGCGATTAAAAATCGTCGGACGGATTCCGATTCGCTCATTTCGATCACTCCTCAATTGATCGCGCCGATCGCTCTCAACTTGTGCGATTGCCAAGCGTGTATCGACAGCAGGATGGCGAGCGACAGCGTCATCATCACGATTGCGATTGCCGCCGCCGATTGATAGTCGAACTGCTCGAGCTTTGTCATGATCATCAGCGGCGCAATTTCGGTCTCGAAAGGCATGTTGCCGGCGATGAATACGACCGAGCCGTATTCTCCGATGCCGCGCGAAAATGCGAGTGCAAATCCCGTCAACAGAGGCGAGACGAGCTCGGGGAAGATCACTCGACGAAAGATCGTCCAATTGTCGGTGCCGAAAAGTCGGGCGGCTTCTTCCAATTGCGGATCGAGATCGCGAAGGACGGGCTGAACGCTCCGCGCGACGAACGGGATGCCGACAAAGATCAGCGCGATCGTGATACCCATCGGCGAGAACGCGGATTTGATTCCGATTGCGTAGAAAAATTGTCCGACCCAACCGGTTTCGGAGTAAAGCGTCGTAAGGGCGATGCCGGCGATCGCGGTCGGGAGCGCGAACGGCAGATCGAGCATGGCGTCCATAATGCGTTTGCCTCTGAAGTCGTAGCGGACGAGCACCCACGCGAGGATCAATCCGAAGATGCAATTGATGACGGCGGCGGCGAGCGCGCAACCAAAGCTCAACAGGTAGGCGTGGACGTTGCGATAATCGGTGGCGGCTTGGAGAAATTTTTCGAGCCCCATGCCGACGGAGTAGAGCAGGAACGCGGCGATGGGGATGAACAAAAACAGCGAGACGAAGAACATGGTGATGCCGAGCGTCAAACGATAGCCCGGGATAATTTTTTTATCGCTCATAAGTTGTTTATCCTATTTCTGATAGATCTGATCGAAGGTGCCGCCGTCGGAAAAATGCTCCTGTTGAGCCTTCGTCCAACCGCCGAACGCCTCATCGATTGTTACCAACGTCAACGGCTTGAAAACATTGCCGTACTTCGCAAGCACTTCGGAATTGCGCGGGCGATAGAAATTTTCCGCCGCAATCTCCTGCCCCTCGGGCGAATACAAATATCTGATGTACTCTTCGGCAATCCGACGCGTGCCCTTGCGATCGACAACTTCATCGACGACGGCGACCGACGGCTCCGCCAAGATTGAAATGCTCGGCGTGATGATCTCGTAATCGTCGGGAGCGTCCTTCAATGACAGCAACGCCTCATTCTCCCACGCGATTAACACGTCGCCCTGCCCGCGTTGGACAAATGATGTGGTCGAGCCGCGCGCTCCGCTGTCGAGCACCGCCACATTCGAGAACAATTTTTTGATGAACGCACGAATTTGTTGCTCGTCGCCGTTGAATTTCTGTCGAGCATACTCCCACGCCGCGAGATAATTCCATCGCGCGCCGCCCGACGTCTTCGGATTGGGCGTAATGATCGAAACGTCGTCGCGAACGAGATCGTCCCAATCGCGAATATTTTTCGGATTGCCTTTCCTCACGAGAAAAACGATCGTCGAAGTGTAAGGCGCAGAGTTATTCGGGAAGCGCTCAATCCAACCGCTTTTGATCAAGCCCGCGTTCTGAATCTCGTCGACATCGTAAGCGAGCGCCAACGTCACCACATCAGCCTCGAGCCCCTCGACCACCGAGCGCGCCTGTTTCCCCGAGCCGCCGTGCGATTGATTAAACGTCACATCTTCGCCGCCGACTTCTTTCCAATGCGGCTTGAATTTTTCGTTGTAAGCCGCAAAAAGTTCGCGCGTCGGATCATAAGAGACGTTGAGAAATTCTTTCGTGCCGTCCGTCGACGCCGATTGATCGCCGCAGCCCGTCATCATTCCCATCGTCCCGAGCGCGAGTACTGCTCCGAGTGCCGCGCCTAATATTTTTTTCAAGCGTTTGCTCAGCATGATGATCACTCCCTCAAAAAAACATAGTAAAATGATATGCGCCGCATGGTAAAACTTTTGACTCCGATTGTCAAGAAAAATTTCGGCGCAAAAAAAAAAACCGCGCGGAGCGACGGTTGAAGGGCGCCGCCGCCGCTCCCACCCGTCGAGCGCGGCGCCCAACTGAGGTCAGC
>CALGGP010000102.1 GCA_937915885.1 uncultured Selenomonadales bacterium
CCGCCCGCCCACCCATGAAGGGTAAACCCTTCGACCCGGTGAGCCCTGCGGGGCTTTTTAGCGTCGCCCGCGAGGTGGACGGCGCCTTTCATCGAAAAAGGTCGGGCGCCAACGACGCGGGATAAGCGCACTGTTAAGATTGGAGCGCCGCCGACGCAGGTCGGAGATTGCTCCCAAAAGTTGGGCGGCGAAAAATGGTCGGGCGTCGTCGACGTGGGGGAGCATCGCTTCAACGGTCGGGCGCTGTCGGCGCGGGATGGCTACCGTCGGATCGGTTAGGCGCTTTTCGATGTAAAGGTGCGGGCGCCGCCGACGCGGGGTGGGAACCTCGTCCTCTGTTGGGCGCCGCGCTCGGTGGGTGGGAGCGGCGGCGGCGCCCTCCAAAAAAAATTATTTGAGTTCCTCCGAAGATTTGATCTGAAGTTGCCCGTCGGCGTTGCGATACACCACTCGAGCGATCCGCGCATTCTTAATCATTCGCCGACAAAGTTTGCACGGCTCCCCCGACGCAATCGAGCCGTCGACGACATTGACGCCCGAAATATAAATCGTCGCGCCGATCATTCGCTCCGGCTCCGAATTGATGATCGCATTCTGCTCGGCGTGGACGGCAACGCACAATTCATATCGCTCGCCCTTGGGCACCTTCAGACGCTCGCGCTCGCACACGCCCGTATCAATGCAATTCGCCTCGCCGCGCGGCGCGCCGTTATATCCGGTGCCGACGATGACGTTGTCCTTGACGATGACCGCGCCGTAGCGTCGACGCAAACACGTCGCTCGACGCCCCACCGCCGACGCTATATCCAAAAAATATTCATTCCAATCGGGACGATCCATAAAAAAATTCGCCTCTCAATCAAAATCCAATTCAAGCCCGCGCTCCGACGCCGCCGCCCGAAAAATTTTCAGCCTCGAGCGATGCGCCACCGTCGACAGGATAAAATCTCTCAAATAATCATCGAAAATCGCCTCGCGACGACAGAGCTCAAACAATCGATCAAAATTTTCTTCGCGGTCGATGTCATACTCGATCCGATGAATCAATCGCGACAGCTCCGCGCGGATCGACGGAGTGAAACACTGTTTTAGAGCGGCGACCTCCGCTTTCGACCGACCGGCTTTAACGAGCCACGTCTTGACTTTGAGATCGTCGCTGAAATTATCGAAGCCGAAATTTATCCAGTCGTCGATGTCGACGGTCGAAACATTATCGGGAGCAAAGGCAATTTCCTTAAACAACGCGTCGTTTAGCAGACGAACGACTTCGGGCTTGGCGTAGAGACGACGCCGCCGCTCGGGATAAAATCCGATGCGCAACTGCTCGAGCACGCCGACGAATCTGATGTTCTCGTATTGAGTGATCAGCGTTCCGATATCAGTCAGCGCTTGACCGAGATCGCGGAGCAAATCATAAGGCTCGTGCGCAAGGGTGAAGGCGTCCTCGGCGACGATCAGATCGAAGGAGCCGCGCTCGAATTGATTTACGTGTTCCGGATCGACGACGCGGATAAAGGCGTTGGGCATGAGCGCTCGAATTTCTTCAACATACGACGGCGACTCGACGATCAAAATTCTGATCGGTTCCGCCGACGGATTGAGAAATTTCAACAGTCCGCGCCGCTCGTCCAACGTCAATCACTCCTTTGCGATCGAAATTCTATCAATAGGCGCGGCGCGCGTCAAGATTAATCGGGCGTCGAATAGCCGGCGTTCGATTGCCACGTGTAATTTGCTTCCGACGATCGGATTTTTCGATACGATCCGAAATCCGACAACGCCCGTCTAAAATCGGCGCCGCTCAATACCGGCTCGATCCGCGCGGAGCTCGAGCGTCGTAAATCCGTCAAAGACATATCGTCGAGAAAAACGTCTTCGCCCGAGTGCAGCGCCGACTCCGGTATCAGCACGCCGTCGACGTCACCGATCGATCGGATTGCGTCAATTATCGGGCGTTGAGTAGCCCGCATTCGATTGCCACGTGTAATTTGCTTCCGTCGATCGGATTTTTCGATACGATCCGAAATCCGACAACGCCCGTCGAAAATCGGCGCCGCTCAACACCGGCTCGATCCGCGCGGCGCTCGAGCGTCGTAAATATCCCAACGACATATCGTCGAGAAAAACGTCTTCGCCCGAGCGCAACGCCGACTCCGGTATCAGCACGCCGTCAAAATTTTTTCCGAGCGCCTTCACTTCTTTCAAGAGATCGCCGCCCGTCAACAGCCCCGACACGTTGACCGTCGAGCCGAAGAATTTATTTTCGACGCCGATCACCTCGACCGATAAATTTTTTCGCCGACGCATTTCTTCATCAGCCAACCTACGCAGGATCGGCGCAATCGACACGCCCGATAACGCCGCCAATCGGATCGGGCTGTCGTCGACCGACGGCTTGATCGATTGCCAATCGCTTATAAACGAGCGCGTCAAGCCGATCCCGTTGTCGAGCTGAGGAAAGCCGTCATAAAATTTTTCGGGCGGCACGTCGAGCCCCGCCATCAAATAAAATTCGTCGCCGAGGTACACGAACGTTTGACGCGATCGCCGACGGATTTTTTTTTGCCAACGCTCCACCTGCTCGATCACCGTCCGCGCGGAGTCTCGATCAAATTGATGCAGTTCCAACGGATCGCGGCGATGCTTCGTCACGCCGACGGGCACGATCGCCAGCGACAAACATTGCGGGCGCCGACGGTTGAGCGCCTCGATCGTCCGCTCGAGATTTTCTCCGTCGTTGAGCCCGCGACACAAAACAATTTGCGTATGATACTCGACGCCCGCCGCCTCCAACCGATCGAGCTTCTCACTGATCGACGCCGCCAACTTCGTCCGCAACATTTTCGATCGAACGTCGGGATCGATCGCGTGGACGGAGATGAACAGCGGCGACAGATGCAATCGCGCGATCCGATCAAAATCATCGTCCGTCAAATTCGTCAGCGTAATGAAGTTGCCGTATAGGAACGATAGCCGATAATCATCGTCCTTAATCGACAGCGACCGCCGCATATTCGGCGCAATCATATCGACGAAACAGAACACGCAATGATTTTTGCACTGCCTGATGCCGTCGAAACACGCCGACGCGAACTCAACGCCGAGCTCTTCATCAACGTCTTTGTCGAAGGCAATCAGCTCTTGACGACCGTCGGCGTGCTCGATCAACAATTCGATCTCCTCGTCGGCAAGCGCAAAACTGAGATCGATGATGTCACGGACGGGCTGATCGTTGACGGTGAGGATCGAATCGCCCGCACGGAGGTCGAGCTCGGCGGCAAGGGAGTCGGGGCGGACGCGGATAATTTTACCTTTGTAAATGTGTATTCCTCCTTCGGATATTAAAAGGGAGCCGCGACGCAGGCGGGCTCCCCCGAATAAAATATTTATGATTGCCGAAAAATTTTATATCCCGCCCAGATCGGAAGAGCGTCGTGTAGGGAA
>CALGGP010000103.1 GCA_937915885.1 uncultured Selenomonadales bacterium
TGATCGTGACTGGAGTTCAGACGTGTGCTCTTCCGATCTGGTGGGCGGGATCAAAATTATTTTTTCGACTCCCCGACCGTCGGAGCCGCCGATTCGCTCACTTCGGCTTCGATTGATTCTTCGACCTCCGCCGCGTCGTCCTCCTTCGTCGGAGCCGTGATCGGAAATTCCACCGCCTTCAACGTCTGCAGCGTCTTCCACGAGCCGAAGTCGAGCAGTTCAGCCTCGCGCGGATCACTCGTCCCCGCCGACTTATACCATTTCCCCTCCGCGTCTTTGAAATACATCTCAAACGCCATCGAAAAATGCTCCTCGTCGACGTAGCCCACTTTGAATTTCCCCGCAGAATATTTGAGCCCCTTCTCTTCGTTCTCCTCGATCACTTCATCGAGACGCGGCGCCGCTACTTCCGCAATTTTTTCGATCGTCATATTCGGCGAGACCAGCTCATGGAAGAAATCCTTCGCCGCCTCCACCGCCGTCCCGACGATGTTTTTCCCCGACTTCGCCGTCTCGAATGCCGTGTTCATCAAATTTTTGCTCGCCTTCGCCGCGCTCACTGCCAGACTCGACGTCTCATTATCGAATGCCATCGCCCTTGCCTCCTTCCTTACACCTTCAGCTCGAGTTTTTCTTGATAGCGATCGGTTACGTCGGTCTCCTCCGCGCCGAGATCAGCCTTCGCCCACTCCGGCACCTGCGACTCGTCTATTTCGCGCGTCGTCGTCTTCTCGATCCACTTGCCGTTCTCACGATAATAAAGTTTGTGCACGAGACGCAACACTCCGCCCTCGACGCTCGAAAACAGCTTCGCCGAGTACTTCACCACGCCGTCGAGCGCCGCGCTGATTTTCGGCAGAAAGTCCTGCAGCCACTTGACCATTTCGTCCCAGTTCTGATACGCGAGGAAGCCGCCTACCACCGCGCCCAATACCAACATCGGAATCATCGTCATCACTACTCCTTTGCACAATCGTTGCTTGACGCTGCATTATATCACATCGTCAATCCGTTTGTCGATTGATTGAAGGCAAAAAAAATTGCCGTCGGCTCCGCGCGGAGTGACGTCAAATATCTTTCGATGGATATTTTTTCAAAGGTTGAGCCCGTCGTCCCAACGTTTTAATTCGTCGGCGCTCGTCCGAGTGCGAAACACTTGCCCGACGATCCATTTGCCGACGTTCGGAGCGC
>CALGGP010000104.1 GCA_937915885.1 uncultured Selenomonadales bacterium
GGGTGGGCGGGAATAAATTTCGTCGCTCCCCATGCCGAAGGCGCCTCTTCATCCGTCGCCCAACTGTCGACAGTCGAAACCTTTAAAGCGGTTTTGGGGGGACGAACGAGAGAAAAAATTTAAGAGCCGCCACCCCGCGCGGGGCAACGGCTCCTTTTTTTGTTATCGAAATGAGCAGAGGGCTCAAAAATTATTTCGCTTTGATGATGATATCGGGCTCGTCAATGACTTTCACGCCGTTTGCTTTCAGGAACTGCACAATCGCCTGCCCGCTCTCGGTCGTCGAGCCGATCACGACCGCCGTCTTGCCCGCGCCTTGGAACGCCGCCGCCGCGCCTTCGCTGATCGAAATTTCGTCGCCGAACTGCACCTTCGGGATCGGTTTGTCCTCGACGTGAATGCTGCCGCTCATCAGATCGCCCGAGCCGCCGTCGAATTTGATCACGATGTGCCCGAGGCTCTTGAGATTGTTGTTGACGTCCTCGCCGACTTTCAAAATTTTGAACTCGGAATCGACGATTTTGATCACGTCGCCGGGCTTGACTACGCCTTCGAGCTTATTGCCGCTGTGCAGGACTGCGAAGCTGCGGAGCTCGGGGAAGACCATCGAATCCTCGAAGATGACCAGCATCTTTGCCTTGCTCGTGAAGTCCGCGACCTGCTCGCCGACTTCGACCACGCGCGTGCTGTAATATTTGTTCGCCATCAAAAAACCCTCCCATATAATAACTCGCAAACAGGAAAAAAACTTTTGATCGATTATACATTCGCCGATCGCAAAATTAATCCTGCAACCGATAAATTTTTTTCCCGTCGACGGCGATCATGGGGCGCCGCCGTCGCGCCCACCCTCGGAGGCGGCGCCCGTCTTTTGACAGAGGTTCCCACCCACGCGACGACGGCGCCCTTTTTCATCGGCATTGACACTGCCACGGATGGGCGGGCGGGAAAAACTGTCGCCACGCGTCGGCAGCGCCCGTCTTTATTGAAAAAAATTTTTTCAAGGGTGGGTGG
>CALGGP010000105.1 GCA_937915885.1 uncultured Selenomonadales bacterium
GGAGACAAAAGTTAAATGGGGTCCGCCAACTTCCTTGCGAGCAATCCGATGTACGCGCCCGTCGCCTTCGAGTTGGCGCGTCGACCGAGGCGCGTGAACATCAAACCGGGGCTGCGTCGAAGTCGGATCGAGTTTACCGACATCGACGACCTGATGAGTCTGATGAAAAATTTCGAGCAACCCTCAAGGAGACCTGCCAAGAGAGGAGACAAAAGTTAAATGGGGTCCGCCAACTTCCTTGCGAGCAATCCGATGTACGTGATAGTCGCCTTCGGCGTGATACTGATCGTGACCTACGCAATCATCATCAATCTGTGGATGGAGCTGTCGTACATGAAAAAGCGATATCGTCATATGATGGCGGCGGCGGAGGGCGGCAATCTGGAGCGAATGATCGCCGAGTACATGGAGATGGCCGAAAACATCTCGAAGGAGCGCAAATCGTTTGAGAAGGAGATCGAGCGGCTCGACGACAAATTGGAGAAGGCGATCACTCGGGTGTCGGTGGTGCGGTTTGACGCGTTCGATCAAACGGGCAATGATTTAAGTTATTGCATAGCGCTGCTCGACGCGGAGAATAACGGGCTGGTGCTGTCGGGGATATTCGGACGCGACGAGGCGCGCACGTATGTCAAGCCGATAGTCAACGGGGATTCGACGTACAAGCTGACGCGCGAAGAGGAGCAGGCGGTTCGAGACGCGATGAAGAAGTAGGAGGCAAAACATTTTTGGCTGACAAAGATAAATCGCTCGAGGTAAAGAGCTTTTACGCCGAGGATCAAACGACGGGGGATCAAGCGTCGGGGAAAAAATATTTATTCCGAATGATATCGCCGGACGGGACGAAAGAGCGGCGTTGGGAGATATCGTCGGGCGTATTGCGGTTCGGAGTGTTCTCGATGGTGGTCGGGGCTTTGCTGTTGATCGGGACGGGCGCTTTGACGGTGTACGGGGCGCTGAACTTTCGATTGAATCAAGCGGCGGTGACGGACATGGAGCGGTCGACGGAACTGCAGCAAGAACAATTGCTGTCGCTGTCGAAAAAGACGGGTAAACTGTCGGAGCAACTGCAAAATTTGACGCAGATGGAGCGGGAGTTGAGAATCCAAGCGGGCGTGACGCCGCTCGAGGAGAAAAAGGACGAATCGAAGGACGATCAATCGAAGGATCAAACGTCGGAGGCTCCGCGCGGATCGGAAGAATTATCGGAGCCGACGGCGGACGAATTTATTGATGACGAGTACGACGGTCAGGGCGGGCCGATCGAAGGGCTTGACGTTGAGTCGGTGGGCGAGGCGCTGTCGATGCTCGAGAGCGGGATTGTCGAGCGGCGCGGGAGCTTGGTGCAGTTGCAGGACGAGCTGAAAAAGCAGCGCGAGCAGATTGCGTCGATAGTGAATCAGCGCAGCGCGATGGCGGCGGCGACACAAGCGATGCAATCATTTACGACGCAAGGCGAGTTCGGATCGATTCCGTTTACGAACGCGCCGGTGTCGAACAATTCATTTGCGTTGGGCTTGACGGACGCGGCGTCGAATGTGCCGGCGATCTGGCCGACGACGGGCGTAGTGACTTCGCCGTACGGTTTGCGTTGGGGCGGGACGGATTTTCACCCGGGCATTGACATTGCAAACGATCTCGGGACGCCGATTGTCGCGACGGCGGACGGCGTTGTGGTTTACGCGGGCTGGAATGCGGGCGGCTACGGCAATATGGTTGACATCGATCACGGCAACGGGCTGATGACGCGCTACGGGCATGCGAGCCAAGTTGTGGTGAGCGCGGGGCAATTCGTTCGTCGCGGTCAAGTGATCGCGCTGATGGGCTCGACGGGATTTTCGACGGGTCCTCACGTCCATTACGAAGTGCACGTCAACGGTCAGCGCGTCAATCCGATCAGTTATCTGTGATGTCGATTGGAAGTGATGAGCATAAAAATTTTTGACAAGCCGATTTTCGTCACGCGTCCGACGCTGCCGCCGCTCGAAAGAATTTCCGCCAAGCTCGAGGAAATTTGGCGGTCGAAGTGGTTGACGAACAACGGCGTGCAAGTTCAAAAACTCGAGCGTCGGCTGAAAAATTATCTCGGCGTGCCTCAACTGTCGCTGTTCAACAACGGGACGACGGCGCTGATGGTCGCGTGTCGAGCATTGAATTTGACGGGCGAAGTGATCACGACGCCGTTCACCTTTGCGGCGACGCCCCATGTTTTGACGTGGAATAATTTGACGCCGGTGTTTTGCGACATCGATCCGCTCACGATGAACATAGACGCGAATAAAATCGAGCCGCTGATCACCGAGCGGACGTCGGCGATCCTTGCCGTGCATGTGTTCGGCACTCCGTGCGACGTCGAAAAAATTCAAGCGCTCGCCGATAAATACAATCTCAAAGTGATCTACGACGCGGCTCATGCTCGAGGGCGGCGCGCTGATGTGTCGCGACGAGCGGCTTAAAAATATTTTCGATCTGATGCGGAACTTCGGGATCGCCGACGAGGAGTCGGTTTTGCTTCCCGGGATCAACGGCAAGATGAATGAACTGCAGGCGGCAGTCGGTTTGATTATGCTCGATTACGTTAAAGGCGAGAGCCAAAAACGCGCGGCACTCCAAAAAGTTTACGTCGAAGAACTGAGCGGGTGCGCGGGCGTGAGGCTCCCGCCTTTATTGTCGTCCGATGTCAAGCCCAATCATCAGTACTTCGTCATTCGGATCGAGCGGGAGCGCTTCGGACATTCGCGCGATGAAGTTTACGACGCGTTGAGGCGACACAACGTCTTCGCCCGAAAATATTTTTATCCGCTGTGCAGTAATTACGAGCATTATCGACGGCTGCCGTCGGCGGCTCCCGAACGATTACCGATCGCCAATCGCGCGAGTGAAGAGGTGCTGTCGATGCCGCTTTACGGCGAATTGTCGGCGGCGGACGTGCGAAAAATTTGCGCGATCGTAAAGGGAACCGCTCGGCTCCGTCTTCGGCGAAGAGACCGTTGAAAAAATTATCGCGTCGACGGGCATCAGCGAAGTGCGCATCGCCGATCCCGATAAGACGACGGCGGATTACTGCGTTGCCGCCGCCGAAGAACTTTTCGCGGTCGACAGCGTCAAGCCCGATGACATTGACGGGATCGTTTTCGTGACGGAGACGCCCGACCGTCCGATCCCGCACACGTCGGCGATCATGCAAGCGAGGCTCGGATTGCCGAATCGGACGATCGCTTTCGATATCAATTACGGTTGCGCGGGCTTCGTCTACGGATTGTTTCAAGCGTCGATGATGATCGCGAGCGGTTACTGCGAAAAAATTTTGCTGTGCGTCGGCGAAACGAGCACGACACGCATCAACGCTCAAGATAAATCGTTGCGAATGATGTTCGGCGATGCGGGCGCGGCGGTCATCTTGACTGCCGTCGAAGGCGCGCGACCGTCGGCGTTTAACTTTCACGTCGAGGGCGACAAATTTTCTCTGCTGACGATCCCTGCGGGCAGTTTTCGGATGCCGCATAAGCATGGCGTGACGGATGTGTTGACGTTCGACGAAGACGGCAACGGTCGGACGCTCGAAAACCTTTACATGAACGGCATCGGCGTGATGAGTTTCATCGTGAGGAACGTGCGCCGCTTGATCGTCGACACGCTGAAGATGTCGGGGCTCTCGACTGAAGCGATCGATCTGTTTGCATTGCATCAGGCGAACGCATTGATCATCGATCATCTCCGCCAACGGTTGAAAGTGCCGCAATCGAAAATTCCGTTCGGCGCGGGAAAAATCGGCAACACGGTCAGCGCCTCGATCCCGCTGATGCTGTCGACGTTGTACTCGGGCGTCAATCCGTCGTTAAAACGCGTGCTCGTGTGCGGATTCGGGACGGGGCTGTCGATCGCGGCGGGCGTGATCGATCTGAGCGCGACGAAAATTTTATCGCCGCTCGAAATTTAAATGTCTCAAGAGCGCGAAGACCGTCCGCGATCTCTACGCTCTGATTGGTGACGAGAATGCTGTTAAGGATTGATAACATCAGGCTCGACGCGATTGCCGCCGTCGTGTCGAGAAAACGTGTCATGCTCGAGGAGCGATTGCTCGGCTCGGTCGATGCGGATAAGATCGAGCGGATGAAAAAGATTGCGGGCTTCGATCGGTTCAGCGTTGCCGACGCGGGCGTGTGCACTTCGGATTTTTGCGCGGCGGCTGCCGAGAAAATTTTCGATGAGACTCCGCTCGAGCGCAATGAGATCCGCGCGGTGATCTTCGTCAGTCAAACGCCCGATTACATCACGCCGTCGACGGCGCATGTGTTGCAACCTCGATTGGGCTTGCCGCGCGACATGGCAGCGTTCGATATCGGCTTGGGCTGTTCGGGATTCGTTTACGGATTGTACGTTGCGGCGTCGATGTTGAGCGTCATGCCCGACGGAAAAATTTTGTTGCTGTGCGGCGACACGACCACCAGAAACCTGCTCCGAAGCAGCGTTGAGGGTCAATCGTTGTTCGGTGACGGAGGCGCGGCGGCGATCGTTTCAAAGCGCGACGGTCAAAAAATATTTTTCAATCTGCAGACGTTCGGGGAGCTTGCCGACGCGATCATTTGTCCGCGCGGAGCATTCCGCAATCCGCTGATCGTCAAGAACAATTCGCTCGACGTTCGAGAAAATTTCGGGACGATGGACGGCGTGGCGGTGACGAATTTTTCTGTTCGATACGTGCCGGAAAATATCTCCGCGCTGATGAATTTCGCGGGCGTTGAGCCGTCGACGGTCGAATTATTTTTGATGCATCAAGCCAATCGATTGATCGTCGAAACGATTGCGGCGCGAATGAGATTGCCGAAGGAAAAATTTCCGTTCCGCGCGGAGTCGCTCGGCAACACATCATCGGCGTCGATTCCGCTCATATTGACGGAGCGCCGACGGTTGGACGAGCCGACAAAATTTTTATCGGTGATGAGCGGGTTCGGCGTGGGTATGTCGATCGCGTCGGCGGTCGTCGACCTGCGCGAGACAATTATTTTACCGACGGGGGAGTT
>CALGGP010000106.1 GCA_937915885.1 uncultured Selenomonadales bacterium
GCCCGCCCCTGAAGGATTTCGTCCTTCGGTCGCAAAGAATTTAAATCGCCGGTGATTGTACCACATTCGTTGAGAAATTTCGACATCGAAGGCAATGTGTAATGTCGACATAATTGACAGCGGCGCCGCCCGTCGATAAAATTTTTGTCGAAAAGATTTTTTGAGGTGTTGAGCGTGGACGAATTTATGTTGAACAACCTAATCGTGGCGATCTCGGCGGTCGTGCCGATTTTTGTGCTGATAAGCATCGGCGCGGTGATCAAGTGGCGACGCTGGCTCAACGACGAGGAGCTCGCGCACATGAACCGCATGGTGTTTCGAGTATTTTTTTGTTGCATGATGTTCCACAGCCTCTACACCGCCGACCTGTCGACCTCGATCCGACCGCGATTGATGCTGTTCAGTGTGTGCGGAGTGCTGGCGGTGTTCGCGTTGGCAATGTTTTTGGTGCCGAAGATCGAGCCGGAGAATCGGCGGCGCGGCGTGATCGTGCAAGCGCTGTTTCGTAGCAATTTCGTGCTGATGGGCGTGCCGATCGTTGCAAACATATTCGGCGACGCAAATATTTCTGTGGCGACGGCGATGATCGCGGTGATCATTCCGATGTACAACATACTCGGCGTGGTGGCGCTGGAAAGTTTTCGCGGCGGCAATTTTAAATTGATGCCGGTCGTGATCGAGGTATTCAAAAATCCGATGATCCTCGGCGCAATCGCGGGGGCGTTGTGTTTGGCGATCGGAATAAAAATACCGGCGCCGGTGCTCAAGCCGATCGGGCAGATATCGGCGGCGACGACTCCGGTAGCGCTGTTGATATTGGGGGCGTCGTTCAAACTGGGCGCGACGCATGCTCATCGACGGCAATTGATTGGTTGCGTGCTCGGACGGCTGGTCGTAGTGCCGGGGATTTTGTTGTCGATAGCGATCGCGATGGGCTTTCGCGGGATCGAGCTGGTGACGATGATCGGAACGTTCTGCACTCCGTGCGCGGTGGTGTCTTATGCGATGGCTCAACAATTGGGCGGCGACGCGGAATTGGCGGGGAGCTGTGTGGTGTTTACTTCGGCGTTCGCGTGCCTGACGATCTTCTGTTGGATATTTTTATTCAAGACGCTGGGCTTCTTTTAAAAACTTTGATCCCGCCCACCCACCC
>CALGGP010000107.1 GCA_937915885.1 uncultured Selenomonadales bacterium
GGGCGGGCGGGGAAAAAAATTTTTTCCGTCACCCCGTCGCCCCAAGGTTCTGAAGGTGGCGCTTTCAACGAGCAAGTAGGCGGACTCAGATTTTTATGTGGTCTTTGATGTTCTCAAATTTTTTCGGACCGATCCCGCGCACATTTTGAATTTCGTCGACGGATTTGAAGGCGCCGTTGAATTGTCGATAATCGATGATGCGTTGCGCCATCGCCGGACCAATTCCTTTCAGCGTTTGAAGTTCCTCGGCGCTCGCCGTATTGATGTTAACCAGCCCGTCCGTCGAGCCGCCGCTTGATTCAACGGTCGGCGCAATCGCCCGCGCGGACATTTTTTCGGGCACTCGAATATGTTGACCGTCGGCAATCGTCTCAGCCATATTGAAATTATCGACGTCGGCAGTCGGGAGCAGCCCGCCCGCGAGATTGACGGCGTCGGCAACGCGCAGATCGGAGCCGTTGAGCTCGACCATGCCCGGGCTGTTGACCGCGCCCGTCACATATACAAAAATTTTTCCGCTCGACGGCGTTTCTTCGATCGATTGAGGCGTCCCTTCGTCGAGCGTCATGATCTCGTCCGTCGATGTGCCGTAAATGGTGCCGACGATCGCGATCAGTGCGATCGCCAGCACCACGATCATTTGTTTTTTGAACATCGGCATTATCAATCAGACCGCGTAGAAGTTGACGACCTTTGCATCGAAGATCGCATCGAGCGCCTTCACTTCGTTGAGCACTTCGATCGGAATATCGTTGTCGATCGTCAGCACCATCAGATTGCGCCCTTGAATTTCCGTCTTGCCGACCTGCATGCCCGAGATATTGATCCCGCGCTTGCCCATCAGCGTCCCGATCAATCCGATCACGCCCGGGCGATTGATATGCGGACAAACGAGCAGTCTTTCATGCGGATCGACGTCGACGCGGAAATTATCAATTTCGACAATCCGCCCTTCCGTCCCGAACAGCGTCCCCTTAACGGTGCAAGTTTTTCCGCCGGCGTGCGCGGTGACGGTGATCAGATTTGCGAAGTCCTCACTCTCCTTGCGCTTGACTTCGATAATTTTTATGCCGCGCTCCTTTGCGAGCATCGGCGCGTTGACGTAATTGACTTCTTTCTCGAGCACGGGATTCAACAGCCCCTTGACGACCGCCGTCGTGAGCAGACCGGTGTTGACGTCGGTGATGTCGCCGTTGTAAGTGACTTCGATTTTTTGAACGGCGCCTTCGGCGAGCGCGCAAATGGTTCCGCCGAGCCGCTCCGCGAGATTCAAATACGGCGCGATAATTCTCATGACTTGTTGCGAGACGGGAGCCATATTGACGGCGGCAGCGACGGGCTCACCGTTTAGCGCCGCGCGGATTCCTTCAGCGACATCGAGCGAGACGCCGATCTGCGCTTCGATGGTAGAGGCGCCGAGGTGCGGAGTGAGCACGACGTTTTTCAATCCGATCAGCGGGTGGTCGGACGGGATCGGCTCGTTTT
>CALGGP010000108.1 GCA_937915885.1 uncultured Selenomonadales bacterium
GGACTCTCTCAGGAGTCTCGAACGTGTGCTGCCGAACGCGTCGGAGCTTTCGAACCGGTAGGTATAGCCGCCGACGGAGACAGAGGTCTTCGGCGCCACGGAAAGGATCTCTCCCGTCTGGGAAAGGCTGTAGGTGAAATTGCCCGCCGTGAAGCTGTCGGTCGCCATCGTCACGGGGTGGCCGCCCTCGAGCATCAGCACGGCATGGCCCGGATCCGCGTCCAGGTCGATATAGTAGCTGCCGTCCTCCGGGAAGGTGACGACCGTGTCGTCCTCGGTAAACTCCTGTGTTCTGTGCAGCCTGCTGCCGTCGTACCAGTAGACGGCCGCGCCGCCGTCGCTGCCGGTGATGACCTTGTAGCCGGTAACGCCCTCCGCGGCGAGCTCGCCGACAAGGATGGCGTTATCGCTCAGCTCAACGACGAGATCGAGGAGCTCACCGCCCGCAGCGTCTCCGATCTGATCCAACGCGGCGGCACGTTCCTCGGCACGGCTCGTTGCAAAGAGTTTAAGACCGTCGAAGGACGCCGTAAGGGTCTCGACAATCTTGCAAAACACGGCATCGAAGGTCTTGTGATCATCGGCGGCGACGGCTCGTTGACGGGCGGCTCAATGTTGTCGAAGGAAGGCGGCATCCCGATCGTCGGACTGCCGGGCACGATCGATAACGACGTTTGGGGCACCGATTACACGATCGGTTGCGACACCGCCGCAAACACCGCCGTCGACGCAATCAATAAGCTCCGCGATACCGCGTCGGCTCATCGCCGCATCATGGTCGTCGAAGTCATGGGGCATACGTCGGGCTGGTTGGCGCTCGTCGCCGGCATCGCCTCGGGCGCGGAGTTCGTCATCGTTCCCGAAGTCAAATACGATCTCGACGAAATCTGCCGTCAGATTGTCGAATCCTATCAGAGCGGTCGCCGTTACAGCATCATCGTCGTCGCAGAGGGCGCTTGCTCCGGCGTCGGCTTGAAAAACGTCGTCCAAGAGAAGACCGGCATCGACACCCGCGTTTCGATCCTCGGACATATCCAGCGCGGCGGCTCGCCGTCCGTCGAAGACCGCATGAAGGCGTCCATGCTCGGTGAGCGCGCGGCGCTTGCGATCATCTCCGGCGCGTCCGATGTGGTGTTCGGTTTCGACGAGGGCAAGGTCGTCAGCATCAATCTCTTCGATTCCGTTTATAATAAGAAGACGCTCGACCCCGAGCTCGTTCGTCTTTCGAGTGTTCTCGTGTAATCGATTGAAACAAGAAACGGCAGGGGCTCCGTCGAAGGCAACTGCGGCGGGGCTCTTTTGTTGTTGTGCAAACCAATTTGTTGACACTCCCGATAAAGTTTGCTAAACTGCAATCGAAAGCGGTTTGCGTTTAAGCGCGGGCGAATTATCGACGATATATCATAATAATCGAGGAGGTGTCGACGATGAAAATTTGGGAGCTCGGCTCGACGCAACTGCCGTTGACGACAACAAAAAGTTCGTCGGAAAAAACGACGGACTCCGAATACGCGAAAATACTCGCGGAAACAATTGCCGCTGCGAGAACTGAATCGGAACAAATTGACGAGGCTCAAGCGCAGCTCGACGAGATCGCCCGATTGCAGGCGGAACTCACGAGCGGGAGCGCGGGCTCGTCGCAATCAAAGGAGGTCTCGATCATAAAGCGCTTCAAACCCGACGGATCGATCCTCTTTTTGACCGTCGAGGACGGCAAGATTGTGCAGTCGTTCAGAAAAAAGCCGCACATGACAGTCGTCGCCGATCCTTCAGCGCCGCTTACACCATCGGGGCAAATGGCAGTCAAGCTCGAAGCTCGACCGCAACTTGACCTTGCCGGCTTGCTGATGTGATCGGTCGTCGGTGAATCGTTTCGATCAGAGGCAGTTTTTCTGTGATGAGCATAGATTTTCGGTCGACGGAGGCGCATTTTGTAGACGGCAGGAAAAAGATCGTCGGCGCGGACGCGATCGAATCAGGATCAAGCAAGGGAAGGCGCACGCCCCTTGTTTGTCGGTAAAATCCTTGAAAAGGGGATGAGTACATGGACGTAGGCAGTATCACCGCGCGGACGCCGCAGGTCGGTCTCGGGGTTTACGCTCAACAAGCCAACAGCGTCAACAACGTCAAGACACCGGCGGCGACGAACACTCAAAATTCGACGTCCGACCTTGGCGCGGCATATTCGGTGGACATCTCCGCCGCCGGACAGCAAGCCGCTCAAGAGGCAGCGGACGCCGAGCAGACTCAGGCGACAACCAAAGGTCTCACGAGTGAGCAGGTCGATGCGTTGAAGGCTGACATCGAGACCAGCCAACAGACCATGCTCAACATCATGATCCAGGCTCTGCAGGACACCAACGACAGGCTCCAAGGCTGGCTTGACGACGGCACGGGCATATTGAACTTCGGCGGCGTGCAGATTGATGCGGCGCGCTTCGGCATGCCCGAGGTCGCCACCAATCCCGAGGACGCGGCCAAGGCGGTTGCCGACGGCGGCGATTGGTCGGTAGATGCGGTGTCGAATCGCATATTCGATCTGGCGTCGGCGATAGCGGGCAACGATCCCGAGAAACTTCAGCAGATGCGCGATGCGGTCGAGGAAGGCTTCAAACAGGCGGGCGTGGCTTGGAATAATGCAACCGGTCAAGACAACATGCCGGACATCACGAGCAAGACGTACGACAGTTTGATGAGCAAGTTTGACGATCGTGCGAAGGAGCTTTCCGGCGTGGCAGTCTGACAAAAAATCAATCGGTTTGATGATTCGCGATTTGATGACAATGAATGATCAGACGCAATTAAAGCGTACGTTGAGCTCGGGTTGCGACCACCATCGCAATCGGCGCGAACACCGGCGCTGAGCTCGCCGTGCGTGACGGTTTCCGATAAAAAAGCACCGGCTTATCCACACCTGAGCGGGTGCTTTTTTTGTTGGTTTGATCCCGCCCA
>CALGGP010000109.1 GCA_937915885.1 uncultured Selenomonadales bacterium
CGGCGACGCCCGACCACATCGGCAGCCTTCGCCCGAGTCGGCGACGCCCGACCACATCGGCAGCCTTCGCCCACGTCGGCGGCGCCCATCCTTCCTGTCAAAGGCGGCTTGATCGGGCAAAAAAAATTGGGCTCCCGTAAGGAACGGGCGCCCTTTTATTTTTATATCAATCAATTATTCTTTAGCCTCTTCGGGAGCCGCCGCCTCCGCTTTCACTTCGGCGGGCTTATCGGGCTTCGGCGGCTTCGGATTGAGATTTACTTTTGCGTTCTTCGGCATCTTGAATGCCTGCTCGCGACGGCGCATGTCGTACATCAAGCCCTTGACAACTGCCTTGCGCTTTTCGTCGCTGTCATACACGCCGAGCACCTCGACGACCGCCGGCTTTGTCTTCGTCGCCAGTTCGATCACCGCTTGGATTTCGTTGTCCTCCGTCACGACGAATTTCTTCACCGCGAACGTGTTGATGATCGCTTTGCGATCCTGCGTTTGAATGAACATAATTGTTACCTCACTTTATTTTATTAATAATGCGCGTGATGACGCATTCGTTGATTGCAATCTCAGTACTGGAATCTCTGCAACGAAGTCTGCAGGTCTTGAGCGAGATTTGCAAGCGCGTCGGACGCCGAGGCGATCTCTTCCGCCGAGGCCGATTGCTGTTGCGAAGCCGCCGACACCGATTCCATTTCCGTCGAGACTTTTGCGCTCGCGTCGGAGATTTTCATCGACCGCGTCTTGATATTGTCGGTGTCGTTCGAGACCACATCGAGCTCGCGCACCATGTTCTGCGACGCGTCCGCCATATCCTGTGATGCCTTGCCGATGTTGTCAAAGTTCGTGCGGAGCTGTTCGACCGATTGAGTCCCTTCGCGCACCGCGATCGAGCCTTCGTGCATCGACTTGACTGCGTCGTCCGTGTCGTTTTGAATGTCGTTGATCAACGTCGCGATCTTCTGCGCCGCGCTCAACGATTCCTCCGCCAACTTTCTGACCTCGTCCGAAACAACCGCGAAGCCGCGACCGTGTTCGCCGGCGCGCGCTGCCTCGATTGCCGCGTTGAGTGCCAACAGGTTTGTCTGATCCGCAATGCCGGAGATCGCCTCGACGATCTGACCGATCTCTTTCGAGCGCTGCCCGAGTTTATCAACCGTGCCTGCGGAGTTGTTGACGATGCGCTCGACGCTCAAAATCTTTTCGACCGCCAATTCGATCGCCTTCGACCCTGCCATTGCCTCGTCGTTGGTAGTATTCGCGTGATCGGCCACCGTCGCCGCCGTCTTCTTCAACACCACAATCGAGCCCAATGCGTGATCGATCGACTCCATTGCGTCGCCGACGTTCTGTTGTTGCTCGACCGTTGCGCTCGCCGAATTGGTAACCGATTGCGCAACCTGCTCGGACGCCTGCGCCGATTGATGCGCCGACGCCGTCAATTCTTGCGACGACGCCGCTAACTGCTCTGCAGAGACGCTCGTCTTCTTCATCAATCCGTTGACGACCGTCCTCAACTCGAGCACCGCGTCTGTCACCAGACCGAACTCGTCACCGCGCGGCTCCATGACGTTGCGCGTCTCGCGGAAGTCACCGTCGCGAAGAGTATTGCAGATGTGGATAACATTTTCGAGCGGCGAAGTGACCGCCTTGGTGATCATCACACTCGTGAAGATCAGGAGGAACGCCGCGCCCGCGAGACCGAGCAACATATTGCGCGTCGTGTCGTCGATTTCTTGAGTATTTTCCATGATCTCGCGCGTCGAAATTTCATGCGAAAGTTTTTGGAGGTCGACGAGCTTATCGCCCAGCGCCAACGATATATCCATTACCTCGGTGTCGTAGTAATCGATGACGTGATTGCGATGCGCCGCCATTGCCGCCGGATCTCCGTTTGTCGGCGGACGCTGATTAACCAAATTGCCCGAGACTTGCTTGACTTTATCCCAATCCTTTTGAATGAGATTCAACTGTTGCATGAGTTCGGGAGTGTCGCTGTTGATTTTGATGTAATCGGCGATGCACTGATCGAGTTCCTTGACGCTGTCGTTGTATCGACCCGACCGCAATTGGAACATCGTCGGATCGGGATTCAACGGCGCCAAGAAAGATTGCAACTGAGCCATGCGCATTGCGTGGAGCGCCTTGCCCGCGAGATCGATATTAGTCAAGTTGACTTCATACATTCGAGCGATTGCGTCTTTCGCGTTCTGCAGCGACAGATAACCGGCGGCGCCGATTGCAAACATGCCCAGCAGAGCGACAACGTTGAGGATCACCAGTTTATAGGCGACCTTCATGTCATTCATCCAATTCATAGAAAATCCCCAGCTCCTTTTAAAATATTTTCGAGGCGGACGCAGGTGTCCTAAAAACTTTTGTCATTGTAGATCGTATAAAGATTTTTGTCTAGCAGTTATTTTTCATTTCCGGCGCTAAAGTATGCAGTCAGATTTTTTTCGAGGTCGACCAAAGTTTTGGCGTCGAGCTCGTAAATCACATGAGTATGAGCGCCGTCGCGAGTCTCCGCGCTGAACTCGTCGGAGAAAATATTGTAATAGACGACCAAATCTCTCGCGCGCTCGAAGTCGACGTAATTGATCACGATGAACGAGCCGTTAGTGGTCTCGATGGGGCGCGACGGTCTGATGAAAAGTTCCAAGCCGTTGATAGTCGACGGCAGATTTTTTCCGTACGACCACTCCGACAACTTCAGCTCCTCGATGAAAAAATTTTTTTTGACGTCGGCATGGTCGAATGTGGCGATCACGGCGTCGAGCGCCGCGCGGAAGGTTCCGATGAATCGCTCGAAACCCGACTCGAAAAATCTCGACAGACACCATTCGTTGAGCCCGAGCTGAATGCGAATTTTATATTCGGACGTGGCGCCGTCGAAATACGCGATGATTTTGCAATGCCGCTCCCGACTGTCGTAGTTAAAAATCTCGACGGTGTTATCGTCCGCGCGGAACGTCTTCGACAGTCGGAACGTGCCGACGGCGGGCGGCAGCTCGACGGTTTGAAAAACGGTTTGCGTTTCGTCCTCGAGGCGCGCAAGTATTTCCTCCTTCAATCGATCATCTCCCGCAAATATTGTTGAGCCCGAGCCGAATGCGAATTTTATATTCGGACGTGGCGCCGTCGAAATAGGCGACGATTTTGCAATGCCACTCCCGACTGTCGTAATTAAAAATCTCGACGGTGTTATCGTCCGCGCGTAATGTCTTCGACAATCGGAACGTGCCGACGATCATCTCCCGCAAATTATTATATCACGCGCCGCGCCGATTGATGATATAATCGACAAAAAAAAATTGGAGGCGTTGACATTGCGAGCCTCAATGACTACGGTGAAAATCGCGGCGGCGGTCGCGATCGCGTTGTTATTTTTGACGGTACATCTGATGGTGCCGGGGCTGTTGACGGAGCTGTTTGATCTGTTGCGGCGCGGCGACATCATGGAGACGGCGGAATATATTCGAGCGTTCGGCGAGGGCGCGGTGGTGTTCAGTTTTCTGCTGACGTTGTTCGTCAACGCGTTGGGCTTCCCGCCGGCGATCATCTTTTCGACGGCGAACACGCTCATATTTGGGATCGTCGAGGGGATCACGATATCGGTCGTGGCTGAAACGGTCGGCGTGACGATCAGTTTTCTGCTGTTGCGATTTTTCTTTCGAGACACGGCGGAAAAAATCATCAGCAAGAGCCCGCGCCTGAGCAAGATTGACAAATACAGCGGCGAGAAGGGCTTCGTGATCATGCTGATTGCTCGAATGGTGCCGTATTTGCCTTCGGCGCTGTTGAATGCGGTCGGAGCGTTGTCGTCGTTGAGCCTGAGGGATTATTTTATAGCGTCGTTGATCGGCAAATTTCCGTCGACGGGGATTGAGGCGATCATCGGGCACGACGCGATTTTGCATGAGGAGGATCCGACGCGGATTGTGGTCGTGGTGGTGTTTGCGATAATTTTGATCGGCTGGGCGTGGTGGTACGAGCGCAGAGTGCATCAATAAAAATATTTTGGGCGCCGCCAACGCGGGGTTCGAGGGCGACGGAGTTACGGAAAAAAATTTTTTCTCCCGCCCACCCACCC
>CALGGP010000110.1 GCA_937915885.1 uncultured Selenomonadales bacterium
TTGGGGGCGGGAGCGTCGACGGCGCCCCCTTTCAATCCGACGGGATTTTTTATTGCGCGCGGAGCAGGAGCTCTGCAAGGTTCTCGGGCGTCGCCGACAAAGATTGCCTCCATTCGATTTCGCAAGTTGGGCGCCGTCGATTGGGGGCGGGAGCGTCGACGGCGCCCCCTTTCAATCCGACGGGATTTTTTATTGGGCACGAAGCAGGAGCTCGGCAAGGTTCTCGGGTGTCGCCGACAAAATATCGTCCGGCACGCTCTGACCGTTCGTCAAGTACGACAGCCCGAGCTTCTGCTGTTTCGCCAACAGATTGACGATCAATCCGATCGTCTCCGTCTCGTCCGCCTTCGTGAAGATGATCCGATCCGGCTCGCACACCGAAAATTTTTCGATGATCGCCTTCGCGTCCGATTCCTTTGTCGTCACGCTCAACACCAAATGCTTTTCAATCCGCTGATTGATCGACAGCAGCGCCCGCAATTCTCTCAACTGATCGTCGTTGTGTTGCGACCGCCCCGCCGTATCGATCAAAATTAAATCCTTCGACCGATGCTTGACGATCGCCTTCGACAGCTCCGACGGCGTGTAAACAATTTCCAGCGGCAGCCCGAGTATATCCGAATACGTCCTCAACTGTTCGACCGCCGAAATTCTGTAAGTATCTGCTGTGATCAGCGCCGCCGTCGCTTGGCTCTCGAGCACGAATTTTGCCGCGATCTTCGCCAGCGTCGTTGTCTTGCCGACGCCCGTCGTTCCGAGCAGCGCCGCGATCCTCACTCCATGCCGATTGAGTTTGATCCCTTCCGTGAAGATCAGATTCGACTGCAAATAATTGACGAGCGTCGTCCGCGCTTCCAACGTCAGACAATCGGCAAGCGTCTCGCCCGCTCCCGCGCTGATCGCCATATCATTTAAAATTTCTTCGTTGACTTCCTGTTGACGCAACGCCTCGTGCAACGTCACTTTCCCCTTCGACACGTCACGCCCGAGCACTTGAGCCAACATCGCCTTCATTTGAGCGATTTCCGCCTCGAGTTTCTTGATCTTCTCGTCGCCCGCGCTATCGTCCGATCTCGTCTCGCCGACCGTGATGTTCGGCTCCGTCGAAGGCACCGCATCTTTCGACACCGCTTCCGACTTCGGCGGCTCGACCGGCGGGGGCGGCGGTGGAGTCGGCGGCTGTTGAGCGACCGCATTCATCTGCACTTGCGCCATCGCTTGAGCCATCATCGCCGCCTGCATTTGCGCCAATTGCTCCGTCGTCAACGTCACCATCGAAGGCGCCGACTCGAGCGGTGCTTGCATCGGCGCGGGCGCGATCGAATCGGGCGGCGTCGATGTCATCTGTTCGCTCCGCGCGGACGGTTGCTCGACTGCGGGCGGAACCGCCGCCGATAACGTTGATAACTCCGTCGGCAACGGCGCCGATTGAGTTTCGTGCTCGGGTTGAGGCACCGGCGCCGACGACGCCGCCATCGTCATTGCCGCCGATAAAATTTCCGCCGCACGCTCGACCGCCGCCTCGTCGATCGTCGACGTCCTCTCGATCGGCTGCTCGATCGGTTGCTCGACCGTCTGATCGTCCGTCGGAGGATATTCCGACGTCGGCTCCACTCTCGAATCAGAATCGGAATCGGAATCGTCGCTCGGCGGAACCTCCGGCTCCATCGCCCGCTCCGCCTCCTGCAATCGCTCTTCAAACGACGCGTCGTCCTCCGCAGGCGCCACCGGCTCCGTCGGCGGTACCGGCAGCGACGATTGAACTTTTTCCGCCAACGCCAACCCCTCGGGCGTGCCGCTCGTCATGTATTGCGACACCGTTGACGACGGCGGCGTGACCGCTTGCGCCCGACTCGCGGGCGGGATTTTTTCCGTAGTGAGTTCCTTTTTGGCAGGCTTTTCGTCCTCGATCGCCGCCGTCAATTCAATCATCTCTCGACTGCCGACGCCCAAAAATCCTCCGTCCTTGTACTTTTTCGTGTGGAGGATTACGGCGTTGTCGCCCAGTTCGCTTTTCATTTGCGCGACCGCCTCGCGCATCGACGACGCCTTAAACACTTTAATCTGCATTTAGATTTTCACCACCCCGACGATTTGGATTTCGACCGATTGATCTATCTCGGCGTGCGATACGATTGTCAAGCCGCTGATCGAACGCTCGATCAACTTTCTAAAGTACAAGCGCACCGCCGGAGATGTCAAGACGATTGGCTGATAACCGGCGTTTGTCATTTTTTCGAGCTCGCCGTTGAGTGCGGTGACGAGCTTCCGCATCGAATCGGGGTCCATCGACACGAACGAGCCGTGATCGGTTCGCTGCACCGACGCCGCGATTTTGTTTTCGAGTCCGGGGTCGAGCGTCACGCACGTCAGAACATTGTCCTGAACGACTTGCGACGTGATCTGCCGCGCCATCGCGTGTCGCACATACTCCGTTAAAATTTCCGTGTCCTTCGTCGCGCGCCCGTAATCGGCAAGCACCTCGAGGATCGTCGCCATGTCTCTGATCGATATTCTCTCGCGCAGTAAATTCGACAGCACCTTTTGAATTTCGCCGACGCCCATGAGCTCGGGTATGACTTCGTCGACGAGCGATTGATGCGTCTTTGCAATGTTGTCGACGAGATTTTGTGTCTCTTGACGCCCGAGAATTTCTGCCGCGTGCTGTTTGATGACTTCCGTCAAATGCGTCGCCAGCACCGACACCGCGTCGACGACTGTGTAGCCGTTGAGCTCCGCCTGTTCGCGTTCGCTTTCGGGAATCCACAACGCGGGCAGTCCGAACGCCGGCTCGACCGTCTCAATGCCCGGCACTTCTTCAAACACCGTCCCAGAGTTCATTGCAAGAAAATGATCCAACAACAATTCGCCGCGCGCGATCTCCATGCCCTTGAGTTTGATGATGTAGGCGTTCGGCTTGATCTGAATGTTGTCGCGTATTCGGATTGTCGGCACGACCAAACCGAGTTCGAGCGCGCATTGTCGTCGGATCATGACAATTCGATCGAGAAGATCGCCGCCCTGCCCCGTGTCGACGAGCGGGATCAACGAATAGCCGATCTCGAGTTCCATCGGATCGACCTGCAGTAACGATACAATATTTTCGGGGCGCGTCGCTTCCGCCTTCGCCGCTTCCGCCGCCGCCGCCTCTTCTTCCTCCGTCGTCGGCGCCGTCACTCCGCGATAGAGATTATATCCGATAAACGCGCAGATTGCCGCCAAGCTGAAGAACGGAATCCCCGGCAGCCCCGGCACGATCGCCAACAGCCCGAGCACAACCGCGACGATGAAGAAGATGCGCTCATTGCGGAATAATTGTCCGACGATGTCTTGACCGAGGTTGCCTTCGGACGCCGCGCGCGTAACGATGATACCCGTCGCCGTCGAGATCAACAGCGCGGGGATTTGACTCACGAGTCCTTCACCGACGGTTAAGAGTGTGTAAGTCTGTAAAGAATCCGCCGCCGACATGTCTCGTTGCGCCATGCCGATCACGAAGCCGCCGCCGATATTTATCAGCATTATAACGATCGCGGCGATCGCATCGCCCTTGACGAATTTCGAGGCACCGTCCATAGCGCCGAAGAAATCAGCCTCACGTTGAATTTTTTCGCGTCGAACTTTCGCCTCCGCGTCGGTGATCGCGCCTTGGTTTAAGTCCGCATCGATCGCCATCTGTTTACCGGGCATCGCGTCGAGAGTGAAGCGCGCGCTGACTTCCGCCACGCGCTCCGAGCCCTTTGTGATGACGATGAAGTTGATGATGACGAGGATTATAAACATAATAAAGCCGACGACGGGATTGCCGCCGACGACGAAATTTCCGAAAGCCGTTATGACTTCGCCCGCGTAGCCGTTGATCAAAATCAGGCGCGTCGACGAGATGTTGAGCGCCAATCGAAACAGCGTCGTCACCAACAGCAACGACGGAAAAACTGATAAGTCGAGCGCCTCTTCGTTGTAGATCGCGCTCATAATGACGATGAGGGCGATGGTGATGTTCAAGCATATCAACAGATCGAGCAGTGCGGTCGGGAGCGGGATGATCATCATTATGACGATCATCACCAGCGTGAACGCAATTATGACATCGCTGTACTTTTGTATGAACGAGCCGATTGTTCTGCCGCCCGTCATTCCTTCCGGTGCTGCCATGCCTCTCTCCCTTTTCTTTTGTTCGTGTTGCCGTCTGAGCTCGCCGAGTGACTGCTCGAGGCGAGAAAAAACGTCTTCATTGTTCATCGCATCAATCGTCTCTACCGGTCAATTCCTGTTCGCGTTTTTGATAATCAATTATACAGTTTCAACGGTTATTGTCAATCGGCAAGGTTCAGCGCTCAAGCGGCAGCGGGGCGCGCCTTTGCTCCGTGCTTGAGTCGATAGACGTGTGCAAGTACTTCGGCGACTGCCTGATACAATTCGCGCGGGACGATATCGCCGACCTGAACGGCATCGTAGAGTGCTCGAGCGAGGGGTTTGTTTTCGAGGATCGGAATTCTATTGTACATCAGGCAAGATTCGGCGCTCAAGCGGCGGCGGCACGCGCCTTTGCTCCGTGCTTGAGTCGATAGACGTGCGCAAGGACTTCGGCGACTGCCTGATACAATTCGCGCGGGACGATATCTCCGACCTGAACGGCGTCGTAGAGTGCTCGAGCGAGGGGTTTGTTTTCGAGGATGGGGATTTTGTTTTCGCGCGCGACCTTTTTGATCCTTTCGGCGACGACGTCTTGACCTTTCGCGAGTACGACCGGCGCCGTCATGCCCTGTTTGTACATCAGCGCGATCGCCAAATGCGTCGGGTTGGTGACGATCACATCTGCCTTGGGCACTTCCTGCATCATTCGCATCATTGCCATCTGCCGCTGCTTTTGACGGATTTTGCCCTTGATTTGCGGATCGCCTTCGGTCTGTTTGAATTCGTCTTTGACTTCCTGCTTAGTCATCATCAAATCCTGCGTGGTCTGCCACGATTGATAGGCGTAGTCGGCGATTGCCAGCACGATTATCACCGCGATGATTTGAAACGCCATCGTAAAAATTATGTCGGCGATCTGCTCGAGGCTCGTGGCGAGGTCGAGGTAGATAAAATACGGGACGTAAGTGATCTGGTCTTTGATGTAGAGCCAGAGGAAAAAACCGATAATGATAATTTTTAGGATTGATTTGATGAGCTCGACGAGTGAGCGCTTTGAAAAGATGCGTCCGAAGCCGTTGATCGGATTGAGATTATCGAGTTTGGGCTCGAGTTTTTCTGTCGAGACGACGAGCCCGACCTGAAAGAAATTGATGCCGAGCCCGATGATCATGATCGCGAGCATGACGGGGAGTGCGGTTTTTGCGAGCAGGATCATTATGCCGATGAACATTTCGGAGATTGATTCGGTCGACGTGCTCTGATAGAGATTGCCGTAGATGTAAGTCATATACTCTGCGAGATTGCCGTAGATATACTCCCAAAGGAGCTTGAGCATGAAAAAGCCCATCAGCAGCACGAAGGCGGCGTTAAGTTCCTGCGATCGGGCGACCTGACCTTTTTTTCGAGCGTCGCGGCGTTTTTTGGCGGTTGGTTCTTCGGTCTTGTCGCCCTCTGCAAACAATTGCAGATCAAAGACAGGCTCCGGCAGAATTATTTCATCCCACTCGCCCGCCCGATGAAGGCTGCCGCCTTCGACCGATCCGCGCGGCGCCACGTCGGCTTTTAGGGAGTGAAACCCCGTAGTGGTTATGGTTGGGTGGGCGGGAGAAAAAAGTTCGTCGCCCCGATCGTTGACAGCTGAAAGCTGTTGAGGGCGGGTGGGCGGGAAAAAATTATACTCCTGCCATGGCTTTAATCGCGATAGCGATGTCCCGGTACATTGCATTAAACACCACATCCAAAAAAAGTACGAAGAACGGCATCACCATCATAAGCACGCCCGTCCCCATGAATAAGTGCAGCGGAATGCCGACCACAAAAATATTCATCTGCGGCATAGTCCTTGCGAGTATACCCATGCCGACGTTGACGAGAAGGATTGCGAACGTCACCGGCATGGCGATCTTCATTCCCGTCAAAAAAATCGCGCCCGTCACGTCGACGATCAACGACGAGAGTTGGACGTTGTAGACCGCCGTCGCCAACGGCACGATGTTAAAACTCTCCGCGAGCGCCGACAAAATCATGTGATGTCCGTTGACGACGAGCATGATGAGGATAGCGAGATTGTACATGAAACTGCCGATCAGCGCGATCTGCTGACCGCTGGTCGGATCCATAACGTTGACGACGGCGTAACCGACCTGCATGTCCATGACTTTACCCGCCATGTTGATCGAAGCGAGCGCGGCGGCGGCGACGAATCCGATCAGCCAACCGATCAAAACTTCTTCGCAGAGCATCAGCGCGTAATTCCAGACGTCGGGGGGAATATCGACGGGCGTGTTGACGACGGGGTAAAGCACGATTGCAATCGAAAATGCGAACGCCGCTTTGATCTGCGTTGGGATATTCATGCTGCCGAAGAATGGAGACAACATAAAAATCCCCGACGTCCGACTGAAGATGATCAGGAACGCCGCGAGGTGATTTTGTACCAAATCAAAGAAATCTATCATCCGATATTTTATCTCCCGCCCCCAATTTTTTCGGGGCGACGAAGTGACGAAATAAAGATGATGGGGAGCCGCCGACACGGGCGAATGCTACCAACGCGAGGCGGGGATCGCTGTCTGTTAGATTGGTCGGGCGCCGCCGGCGCGGGTGGGCAGTACTACCTCGGTTGGGCGCCGCCATTCGGGGGTGGGAGCGTCGGCGGCGCCCTATATAAAGCGGCTAAGCCGCCGGGCGGGTGGGATTAATTATCCGATCCTCTGAGGCAGATTGACGAAGACGCCCGTCACGAACTCAACCATCAATCGCAACATCCACGGTCCGAAGATCAAAATCGCCACGAACACCGCTATAATTTTCGGGATGAACGCCAGCGTCTGTTCTTGGATCGACGTCGTTGCTTGGAAGATACTCACCATCAAACCGACGATCAAGCCCAGCCCGAGCATCGGCGCCGACACCAACATCACCATCATCAGCGCCTCTTGCGCCATCTGTATTACTATTTCCGAACTCACGTTGCGCGCCCCCGATCATTTGAAGCTCATTATCAGCGACCGCACCAACAAATGCCAGCCATCGACCATCACGAACAGCAGCACTTTGAAGGGCATCGAGATCATAACCGGCGGCAGCATCATCATACCCATCGACATGAGCGTTGACGCGACAATCATATCGATCACGATGAACGGCACGTAGATCATAAATCCGAGTTGAAAGCCGGTCTTCAGTTCGCTGATGATGAACGCGGGGATCAACGTAAAAGTCGACACATCGTCCTGCGACTCCGGACGTTCGTCGTTGGCGAGATTGACGAACAGCGCCAAATCCGATTCGCGCGTCTGCTTAAACATAAATTCGCGTATCGGCTCGACGACGTTATCAATGGCTTCCTCCTGCGTGATCTGCCCGTTGAGGTACGGCTGAAGTCCCTGCTCGTTGGCTTGCGACCAGTACGGACTCATCAGATAAAACGTCAAAAACAAAGCGAGCGCGATGATCACTTGGTTGGAGGGTACGTTTTGAGTGGCGAGCGCCGAGCGCAAAAATCCGAGCACGACGACGATGCGAATGAAGGAGGTCGTCATGATCAGAATGCCGGGCGCGAGACTGACGACAGTCAAGACGGCGAGGACTTGCAACGAACTGGCGACATCTTGAGGACCTTCGGCGGTGCCGACCTCGACGTTGAGGCTGGGGAGTGCGGGCGCCGCCTCGACGGAGCCGCTCAACATTACGACCGCGCCTAAAATAAAAAAAATTACTTTCATTTTAATTGATA
>CALGGP010000111.1 GCA_937915885.1 uncultured Selenomonadales bacterium
GCCCACCCACCCTGAAGGTTTTCAACCTTCGACCGTTGGGCGCCGCCGACGCGGGTGGGAATCGCGAAAAAAATTAGGGCGCCTCGCTCCGTGGGCGGGAGCGTCGGCGGCGCCCTTCAAATTCCGTTACCCCAACAAACGTCTGGTGTCTAAAATTATTTCATGGTGACGAGATTCTTGCCGGTCATTTCCGCCGGAATCTCCATGCCCGCCATCGTCAAGAGCGTCGGCGCCACATCGCACAGCGCGCCCTCTTTGACTTCGGCGACGCGATCGCTGACCACGATGATCGGCACGGGATTGGTCGTATGCGCGGTGAACGGCTCCTTCAGTCTGTAATCGTACATCTGATCGGCGTTGCCGTGATCGGCTATGATGACGACTTCGCCGCCGACTTTCTTCATGCACTCGACGAAAATCCCGACGCACGTATCAACGGTCTCGACCGCCTGCACCGCCGCCTTCATCACGCCCGTATGTCCGACCATATCTCCGTTGGCGTAGTTGAGAATGATGAAGTCGTATTTCTCGGAGAGGATCGCCTTGACGACTTCGTAAGTCACCGTCGGAGCGCTCATCTCCGGCTTGAGATCATACGTCGCAACCTTCGGGCTGGGCACGAGCACGCGATCTTCGCCCGCATACGGCTCCTCGACGCCGCCGTTGAAGAAGAACGTCACGTGCGCATATTTTTCGGTCTCTGCAATGCGCAACTGCGTCAAGCCCGCCTTGCTGATCGTTTCGCCCAATCCGTTTTTGACACTTTCGGGCGGATAAGCCACGTCGACGTTGAGCCCTTCCTCGTATTGCGTCATGGTCGCAAACGGAATGCCGACGAGCTCCTCAACGCGCGGGAAGCCGTCAAACGCCTTGTCGGTGAACGCATGAGTGATCTCACGAGCGCGGTCGGGACGGAAGTTGAAGAAAATAATTCCGTCGCCCTTCTTGACGCCCGCATAATCGCCGATGGCAACGGGGATCACAAACTCGTCGGTGACTTTGTTGTCGTAGGACGCCTTGATTGCCTCGGCGCTGTTGGCAGCCTTCGGAGCCTCCGCCTTCGCGATGGCGTTATAAGCCTTGCTCACGCGATCCCATCTCTTATCGCGATCCATTGCGTAGTAGCGCCCCGAGATCGTCGCGGTCTTGCCGACGCCGACTTCCGCCATTTTCTTTTCGAGCGTGTCAAGATACTCCGCCGCCGAACTCGGAGGAACGTCGCGCCCGTCGAGGAACGCATGCACATAGACCGTGCCGATGCCCTTCTTTTTCGCCAACTCGAACAATCCGTAGAGGTGATCGGTGTGACTGTGAACGCCGCCGGGCGAGAGGAGCCCCATCAGATGGAGCGCGCCGCCCGATGCTTTGACGGCGTCGGTGATTTTCGTCAACGCGGGATTGCTGAAGAAATCGCCGTCCTTGATCGATTTGGTGATCTTCGTCAACGGCTGATAGATCACTCGACCGGCGCCGATGTTCATGTGACCGACTTCGGAGTTACCCATCTGACCGTCCGGCAGACCGACACAAAGTCCGGATGCACCGATAATAGTATTGGGGCATTCTTTCATGTATTTATCGAGATTCGGGGTTTTTGCCGCCATGATGGCATTACCGTAGGAATCCGGATTATAGCCGAATCCGTCCATAATAATTAAAGCAACCGGTTTTTTTGACATAGAAATCAACCTTTCAATATTAAAAAATTAATTGACAGAGAGAAATTCTCTGTTATGTATTTATGTCCAGAAAATGACATATCCGGAGTCATAATCCAGAATCAGGCCTTTACTGTAATTGCCGTCATTACGGGTATACATCACTGCGCCATGCAAATCCTCTGTGGGCTTTACTCTGCTGATGACAAAACCGGGAATTTCGGCAGGACAGTTAGGATAATCAGAATGGGAGTTACTTGCAACGTATTCCCTGTCTGCTTCGACAAGGCCTTCCAGACTTTGTGTTTCTGTTTTCGTACCGCCGAACGAATCGGCGTAACTCTGCATGGTTGCGGTATCTGTGTAGAATGCCAGATAAGAAGACGGATGGTAATCCTGCGCGATTGCCGCCATCTGTGCGCTGAAAAAATAATTTTCGCATTGTTCTGGTAATGTTTTCGGAAGGACATCCCCATAACTGGAAACGCCCTCGGCATAAAGCCATCGTTTGACCGGATAAAGCCATTTCTGCTGATTCATATTCATAATCACAACAGGCAGATAAAACAGAATGACACATGCAATTGCAATCACACGCAGAGGAAACAGAAACGAATGCAGTTTATTTGTCTTGCTGTGAATCAGATAAACCAATCCAAGCAGAAGATTTGCAGTAACTGCAATCAATAACAGCCTGCCGGAAATGCCATGCACACCAATCAATATCACGAACCAGAGCGGAAAAATAAGATTTAAAATAAGAATTGTCTTATTGATGTCTTTCCAGTTCAGAACTTTTTTCTTTCCGGAAACAGGCGCATCAGGCTGAACGGATTCAGCCTGATTTTCCTGTAAATTCTCTTGATTAGCCATTCACAGCGGCTT
>CALGGP010000112.1 GCA_937915885.1 uncultured Selenomonadales bacterium
GAAAATATTTTCGATTTCAGCCTCGGCAATCCCAACGTCCCCACGCCCGACTTCGTTCGCGACGCTGCCATCGAAATTCTTCAGACCATGGAGCCGTCCGCCGTCCACGGTTACACCGTCGCGCCCGGCAATCCCAAAGTTCGTCAAACCGTCGCCGAATCCATCAATCAACGCTTCGGCACCGACTTCGACGCCAAAAATTTATTCATCACCGCAGGCGCCGCCGCCGCCATCACAATCTCTTTCAAGGCGCTTGCCGAGCCCGACGACGAGTTCATTGCCTTCGCTCCCTACTTCCCCGAGTATAAATGCTTCGTTGAGTCCGTCGGAGGCAAATTGATCGTCGTTCCCGCTCAGCCCTCCGACTTCCAAATCAATTTTGACGAGTTCGAGCGCCTCATCAATCCGCACACAAAAGCCGTTATCGTCAATTCCCCCAACAATCCCAGCGGCGCAATCTATTCGCTCGAAACCATCAAAAAACTTGCCGACATACTCAATCAAAAATCCGCCGAGTTCGGCAAGCCGATTTTCATCATCAGCGACGAGCCCTATCGCGAGATCGCTTACGATATCGACGTGCCTTACATTCCGAATCATTACGACAACACGCTCGTCTGCTACTCGTTCAGTAAGTCGTTCTCGTTGCCCGGCGAGCGCATTGGCTATATCGTCGTCCCCAATAAAATTGTCGACTTCGATCGGATTTACGGAGCGATCGCGGGCGCCGCTCGAGTGCTGACGCATGTCAATGCGCCGTCGTTGTGGCAGTTGGTGATCGCAAAATGCGCGGGTCGACCGTCGGACATCTCGACCTATCGAAAGAACGCAAAACTTCTCTACGACGGCTTGATCGACGCGGGCTTTGAATGCGTCAAACCTCAAGGAGCGTTTTATTTATTCCCGAAGGCGCTCGAGGAAGATGATTATGCGTTCTGCGAGCGCGCAAAAAAATATGATCTCCTGCTCGTGCCCGGTAAAGATTTCGGTTGCGCCGGACATTTCCGCGCGGCGTATTGCATCAAAACCGAAACGATCGAGAGATCGCTGCCGTTGTTC
>CALGGP010000113.1 GCA_937915885.1 uncultured Selenomonadales bacterium
AAAAAGGAGGCGCCGCCGGCGCGGGGTGGGAACCACGGGCTAATTTGGGCGCCGAGCTCCGTGGGCGGGAGCGTCGACGGCGCCCTAAATAAATTTTAAGTGCCGAAGATCAGCGCGAACGTCAGAAATAAAATTGTCGCCGTGTACATCATTCGGATCGCCGACATTATATGGTTCGCCGCTAAAATTTCAATCGCCTCGCCCATATACGCTCGAAACGTTTGACGCCCGAAGTAAGAATTGAATCCTCCGAGCCGAATGTTGAGCGCCCCCGCCACCGCCGCCTCCGCATAGCCGCCGTTGGGGCTCGGATGTTTGTCGGCGTCGCGTCTCACCATTTGCAACGCATTTCGATAATCGAGGTTGAGCACCGCCGCCGCCGTTATGAAAAGCATCGCCGTCAAGCGCGCCGGCACGAAATTTAATACGTCGTCGAGCCGCGCCGCCGCCCGTCCGAAGTATAAATATTTTTCGTTCCGATATCCGATCATCGAATCCATTGTATTTGCCGCGCGATACGCCACCGCCAACGGCAGCCCGCCGATCAGATAAAAGAACAGCGGCGATATGATCCCGTCGACGGTGTTTTCGGCGATCGTCTCGACTGTCGCCCGAACGATCTCCGGCTCCGACAATCGATCGGTGTCGCGTCCGACGATCCAGCCGACCTTCCGTCGAGCCTCCGCGATGTTGCCGACCATCAGTAAGTCGTGAATTTCGCGTCCGGCGTCCGCCAATGAGCGCGGCGAGATCATAAACGCCAACGTCAAGCCCTCGATAAAAACTTCCGCCGTCAACGTCCCGATCGAGCGCGCCCATTTTTCGATCTCGAATCCGATCGACCAACTCACGCCGATAACTACCGCCGTCAACACGCCGCCCTTGATCAATTTCGCCGTCGACGAATCCTCCGCGCGGAGCAAAATTTTTTCGAGCATCGAGATCAAATTGCCCATCAGCACCACGGGGTGTAATCGCGTCCGCGGGTCGCCAATCAGCGTGTCGAGCAGGAAAGCCACCGCCATTGTCAACATCGTCAACACTCCGTCACGAGCGCATCACGAGATTGATCAGGAACGCCGCGCTCACCGCCCACATCACGGGGTGAATCTCGTTGAAGCGCCGCCCGATCACCTTCATGAATACGTAGCTCACGAAGCCGAACGCAAACCCGTTGGCAATCGACGACGTCATCGGCATCATAATAATCGTGAGGAACGCGGGGAAGCCGTCCGTAAAATCCTCGAAATTAATCATTTTGATTGTGCCGATCATCATCGCGCCGACCAAAATCAGCGCGGGCGCCGTCGCAAACGCCGGAACCAATCCGATCAGCGGAGCGAACAGCAACGCGATCAAAAACATTACCGACACGACGACCGCCGTCAAGCCCGTCCGACCGCCCGCCGCGATGCCCGCCGCGCTTTCGATGTAAGATGAAACGGTCGAAGTGCCGAACCAAGCGCTGGAGATCGTGCCGAGCGCGTCGATGGTCAGAGCCTTGTCGACATTTTTTATGTGCCCGTTCTCGTCGACGAGCCCCGCCTTTTGTGTGAGACCAATCAGAGTGCCCATGTTGTCAAACAGCTCGACGATGGTAAAAGTAAAAATGATCGAGACGATGCCGTAATTCCACGCGCCGGCGATGTCGAGCGAGCCGAACTCACTCATCGACGGGACGGAGGTGCTGATCACGTCGCCGAGCGATTGCGGGACGGGCGACAGACCGATCGTCATCGAGATAAAAGTCGTGGCAATGATCCCGAGAAGAATTGCGCCCTGAACATTGATAGCCATCAGCGCGGCGGTAAAAAGCAATCCGAAAATGGCAAGCGCGGTCGAAGGATCGGTGACGGAGCCGAGGGTTATGAAGGTGGCGGGATCGGAGACGATGACGCCGGTGCCCTTCAATCCGATGAAAGCGATGAAAAGCCCGATGCCGACGGTGATAGCGTATTTGAGATTCATCGGGACGCTGTCGATGATCGCCTGACGGATGCCGCCGAGGGTGAGGATCAAAAACAAAATGCCGGAAAAAAACATGGCGCCGAGCGCGACGGTCCAATGGAGCCCGAGGATACCGCAGACGTAGTAGGTGAAGAAGGCGTTGACGCCCATGGCGGGAGCCTGAGCGACGGGATAATTGGCGACGACGCCCATAGCGAGAGTGGTGAGCGCGGAAATCCAAATGGTGGCGGCGATGGCGCCTTCCTTGGGTACGCCGGCGTCCGCCATGATGTTGGGGTTGACGAAAATGATGTAGGAGAGGGCAATGAAGGTGGTGATGCCGGCGATGACTTCTGTGCGGACGGTGGAGCCATTCTCGGTGATTTTAAAATACCGATCCAAAAAATCCATGCGGTTATCAAACCTCCAAAAAATTTTTTATCCCGACTAATTGTTGAAGCCGTCGGCGCGGGCTGGTTGTGATGGACGGGGCGTCACCGTCGCGGGTTGGTTGCGATGGACGGGGCGTCGCCGACGCGGGTTGGTTGCGATGGACGGGGCGCCGACGACGCGTGGTTGGTTGCGATGGACGGGGTGTCGCCGTCGCAGGTTGGTTGCGATGGTCGGAGCGCCGACGACAGATGCTGGTTGCGATGGTCGAGGCGCCGCCGACGCGGGGTGGTTGCGATGGTCGGAGCGCCGCCGACGCGGGGTGGTTGCGATGGTCGGAGCGTCGACGACGCGGGGTGGTTGCGATGGTCGGAGCGTCGACGACGCAGGGTGGTTGAGATGTTCGAGGCGCCGCCGACGCGGGGTGGGAATCGCTTCCATATGTTGGGCGCCGCACTTGGAGGGTGGGAGCGGCGGCGGCGCCCTCATAAATTATTTACGCTTTTTCTTTACGCAGGACTCGATCGTTGCCACGTTAGCCTTGACGGTCTCGTTACGATCGTTGATCGCCGCCGCATGATGAAAATCTTCGTAAGCCTCTTCGTATTTCTTTTGACGGAAGTGAACCACGCCGATCTCGTTGACGACATTTGCCGACACCGCTTCAACCTCCAACGCCCGATCAAAATCCTCGAGCGCTTTCGGATACTCGCCTTTCATGAGCCGCAACCGCCCGCGATTATACCAACCGTTGAAAAATTTATCGTCGACCGCCAACAGCCGATCATACATTTCGATCGCCTCGTCGTTGCGCCCGAGCTTCTCGAGACTCAACGCCAGATCGTAAATCGCCTCCGTCGAATCCGGCTCGAGGATCACCGCCGACTCAAAATCCGCTCGCGCATCGTAGTACTCGCCGCGACTGTAATAAATCAGCCCGCGAATCGCAAACATCTCCGCCGTCGGCGCCGACAATTTTATTTGATTGTCGATGTTGCGGAACGTCAACGGAGAATCGTCGGGCACCTTCGCCTGCTGCCAAATCCGCAAAATTTCTTGACCGTAATACGTCCCGGGCACCGCCCACACGCCGTTTAAATCCGTCCAATGCACCATCTTGCCGAACACGTCTTTACGAAAATTTTTGAGCAGCTCGTAGCGCGGATCGACGACGATCGTTTTCGGCGCGCGCTTCGACACATAGGCGAGCAGATGTTGAATATGAGCGCGGGCTCCGAGGCGCGGCGAATCAAACGAATGCCCGGGCTCTTTATTGCCCGTCGCGCCCAAGCCGCAATAATTATTTTGTTTCGGATCGACGTCGCCGCCGTAAGCGAAGAATGCCGTCTCCTTCAGCGCTTGACAGAGTGCCACGTCCGCGCGGATGCCCTCACGTCCGGCTTCCTCATAATAAATTTGGACGAGCTCTTTGACGGGGCAATTGAGCAGCGGCTTGGGATTGCGCCGATTGATGAGATTAACCATTTGCGCTTGAGTGACGGTCGGGTCGCCGAGGATGGTGATGCGTTCGGGGGCTTGGAGCGCGAGCATCATCGGGTCGTCGAGCGCGGGCGCGTCGATTATTTGAGCCGCGCGGAGTTTTTTCTTATCGAATTTGATTTTTGATGAGGCGTCCGCCGTCGGCAACGCGATCAAAATTGAGAGGATCGCGACGACCGCGGCGAACAATCGAATGGATTTGAACAAAATAATTCACTCCTCTAACAGGAAATTTTTTATAGGTATCGAAGATATTAAAATGCAAAACGATCATTCTGTCAACAGTTGAGGAGGAATTTTTGATGAAAATTGCAATGGCGAACGACCACGCGGGCACGGCGCTCAAGAATCAGATCAAGAAGTACCTCGAGGAGCAGGGGCATGAGGTGAAAGACTTCGGCACCTACACCGAGGACGCGGCGGATTTGTCGGATTACGTTTATCCGGCGTCGCTGGCGGTGGCGAAGGGCGAGTGCGAGCGCGGGATTTTCGTTGACGGCGTCGGCTTCGGCAGCGCGTTGATCGCGAACAAAATTTACGGGCTGTATGCGGTGGTGTGTCAGGATCCGTTCTGCGCGCGGCTGTCTCGTGAGCACACCGACTCGAATGTGCTGTGCATCGGAGGAAAAATTATCGGCAGTGCGATCGCGATGGAGATCGTCAAGACGTGGATGGAGACCGACGCGTTGACGGCGGAGAAATATCGTCGTCGGGTGCAGAAGGTGACCGACATCAACAACAAGCACTGCGTTCCGGTGAAATAATTTTTCCGACGGACGGATTGATGGGGGCGCCGACGCCGCTCCCGCCCACCACCGGCGGCGCCCAACCGAGCCCGAGATTCCCACCCGCGTCGTCGGCGCCCCTTCTTCAAAGTAGCAGAGCCCAGCCCCGCGTCGGCGGCATCTAATCGATGACAGCCTGCCTTGCTGCGTCGTCGGCGCCCGATCTTAGGGTCGAAGTGATTTAACCCTTCAGGGAGGGCTGGCGGGAATAAAATTTTAAGAGGTTTTTTGTATGATCAGACCGACGAAACGCGCGGCGGAAATGTCGACGGCGGAGCTCGCCGCTTACATCGATCAATCGGTGCTCAAGCCCGAGTTCACCGAAGCCGACATTCGCCGTTACATCAAAGAGGGCGTCGACTTCGGTTGTGCGACGGTGTGCATCAATCCGTCGTCGTTGCCGATCGCCGTCGAGCTCACGCGCGGCACCAAGACCGCGATCTGCGTGGTGTGCGATTTTCCGTTCGGCACGAGTACGACCGCGTCGAAGGTTCTCCAAGCCGAAGAGTACTGCAGTAAATTCGACGTTGCCGAGCTTGACATCGTTGCCAACTTCGGTTGGATACGGAGCGGTCGCTGGTCGGACGTCACGCGCGACATCGCGGCGGTGGTCGAGACGTGTCATAAGCATAACACGATCGTCAAGGTGATCTTCGAGACGGACGCGTTGACGGTCGACGAAGTGAAGCGCGCGTGCGAGTGCGCGATCGAAGCGAAGGCGGATTTCGTCAAGACGAGCACGGGATTTTTGACGGGGCATGAGGCGCACGGAGCGACGCCCGAGATTATCAAAGTGATGCTCGACGTGTGCGGCGACCGCATCAAAGTCAAGGGCAGCGGTTGCATTCGGACGCGCGAACATTTTCTGACGTTGATCGATATGGGCATCGACCGCATGGGGATCGGATATCGCTCGACGCCCGTCGTCCTCGGCATTCAAAAATAAGATTCCACCACCCGCCCCAAAAAGCATGGTGCGCCGCCGACGCTCCCACCCATGAGGCTCGGCGCCCCAATTTTGACAGCATTGCCCACCCGCGTCGACGGCGCCTTTCGTCCTTTATGGGGTGAAATCCCGTAGGGGCTTTGGGTGGGTGGGC
>CALGGP010000114.1 GCA_937915885.1 uncultured Selenomonadales bacterium
GTTAAGATCGTCAATACCAACTTCAAAGGTATCGAAGATAGATCCAAGTTATGCATCAATATTAGCAGTAGCAGAAACGATAGTAGTAGTAACAGAATTATAAATATTAGAAACAGATGATTTAATAGCATTAATGAGTGAATCAATCTTATACGAAACATAATACGCTTAAGAAAGTATTTGGATAATTAGAAGAACACAAATAATATGATGTACCAGACGGAGAGAAACTATTTCAAAGCTGAATACAGTATTACAGAATCATATTGAGAAATAATGCAACGAGGATATGTACCAACAGAAGATGGATAAGCTCCAGAACTCAAAAGACGATTTACATCATCAGCAACATTTCCAAATCAAAATTCTGATAGGGCTTTAACTCTATTGCAGGTGAGCCGTCGGGTTTGGGCGGCGCGGTATAATCGGGGACGGCTATCATGTGCGGCTTATGGCGAACTTGCTCGGTGATTTTTCCGTTTTCATATGTCGTTACCATAATCGAACCGTCTGGCATGAAACGCTTAATAGTCTCAACCTCAACAGTTTTCGTCACGGTGCCGCTACTACGATTAGCATTACCCGAATCCTCGTCGATTTTGACATTGCCAGTAATTTCCTCTTGCAAGTCACGAATCTCATCAAGTTTTTCTTGAGTGGATTTCATCTGCTGAACGTCAGTTTTAATGTTGGAAATTTTTTCGGCGAGAATTTTATCGCCGACGATTTTATTAATCTCGTCGACGGCGGCGGGATTATTTTTTTCGGAGTACCGACAGCGGTTGAAGTCGACGGCGCTCGGGTCGAATTGTTGATCGAAATAGAAAGCGGCGCGCTCGATCTCCGCGCGGATCGCCTTGACGAAGGATTTACGGACGCCCTCCGCCATAGCGTAATCGAAGGCGTTGATGGATTGTCCGCCGAACATATCATTCTGATTGGATTGAATAGCGATGCAGGCGAGCGACGCATAGGAGCGGATCGAATTGGGCTCACGAAGGAAGCCGTGACCGGTCGAGAATCCGCCGTGAAAGAGTTTGAGCAGATCGATCTGACAGCAATTGAAGGTGATCAGCGAAAAATCCTTATCGTGGATATGAATAAAATTATCGCGGTCGGCGTCGACGAAGCGCTCGGGCAGAACGTAATTATCGACGAAAAACTTTGCGCCCTCGGTGCCGAGCTTTAGCATAACGCCCATCGACGCGTTTGCATTGATGTTGGCGTTGTCGCGTTTGAAGTCAACGTCCTCGGAGTTGGCGAAGAAGATATCGCGATAGACTTCCATCAAATTTTTTTGCGCCTCGCGACGGCGGGCGTGTTTTTCTCGATAGACGATGAATTGTTTCGCGACATCGAAAAAGCCATGCTGCATCAGAGATTTTTCGACGACGTCCTGAATTTCCTCGACGCCGATCGAATCGGAGTCGGCGATGGCGTTCTCGACGGCGCTCGTCACGAGTTCGAGATCATTATCGGACAGCCGATCGTGCGGCGTCGACGCGTCGCGATTTGCTCCGGATATGGCGTTAAAAATTTTGGTTCGGTTATAGCGGACTGTCGATCCGGAGCGCTTCGTAACAGTCTTGAGATTCATCTGACCACCCTGCCTTCGACAAAAAATGAGTGTCGATATTCTACCATTTTCGATGTCGCCGATCAATAAATTAAAAAACAGCCGCATTTTTCGATACGACTGTTTACGATTTCGATTGGCAGGGGCAGAAAGAATTGAACTCTCAACCTACGGTTTTGGAGACCGTTGCTCTACCAATTGAGCTATACCCC
>CALGGP010000115.1 GCA_937915885.1 uncultured Selenomonadales bacterium
CATGTTGCGCAGGTCGCGAACGATCCAGACCTCGACACAGGAGGCCTTGAAGGTGGCAAAATAGTTCATCACCGCGGAGAACACGATGGCGGCCACATAGGCCACAACGAAGATTGCCAGTGTGTCCAGCGTCCGCTCGCCCACGTAGTGGTTGAGGGCATAGCGCTGGAAGAGCGGCAGCACCACGTCGATCACGCTGCCCATCAGGCCGAAGAAGACCATCGCCAGCAGGTGCGGGCCGTATTTCTTCACATAGGGGAAGAGCTTCGGTACGCCGAAGAAGGGCAGGGACTTGCTCTTTTCGTGCTTTTCGTTCATACCGCCGCCTCCTCTCCGGTGCCGGACTGGATCTCGTAGATCTTCTGGTACATGCCGCCTGCAGTTTTCAGTTCCTCCGGAGTGCCCCGCTCCGTAATGCGTCCATGCTCCAGCACCACGATCTGATCCGCCTCCATCAGCCGCTCCAATTGATCAAGTTGCTCGTGACATTCATTCAACACCTTCGACGGCAGATCGATCTTCAATCGGTTGACGGCGTCCGTCGTCTCAACGAGAATCTTGTTGATCACGTCCGCCCGATCCTCGCCGTCCAACAACATATCGAACTCCGCGCGGAGCTTTTGAGCGTCGACGCGCCCGCAATTCGCCCAATCGTTTTGCATGTGTTGAGAGTGAGCCGCAAAAAGTTTCATCTCCGTCGACAGCGCACCGAACTGCTCATCGAGCGCCCGCTCCCACGACGTTTGCGGATCATAATTTTTCGGATCGAAAGAAAAATCGCTCGCCGTTGTCAAAGAGATTTTCGACAGCTCCCACGCCGACATCGGATTAAAAAATATCGCCGATAAATTTTTTGACGCGTCGATCGAAATGCCGTCGATCGGTCCGAGCGCCAACTTCGATTGAAGGTAATCGTTGACGGGATAATTCCACCACAACCCGACTTGCCGCCCGTAAATTTTATTGACAGCGTCGACGGTCGACGGCTCGAGCGCGGGAACCACAACGCCGCTTCCCGTGAACAGCACGAGAATATTTTTATCGAGCGTGGCGGCGAAATCGGCGGTATATTTTTTTGTCGCGCCGTTGTCGATCATATTGTCGAGATAATACTCGGTCGGAACGGTGATAAGAGGCTTAAGCCCGTTGCTCTCGACAAAATTTTTTTCAATCCGATTGATGAAGTCGGCTTGCGCGGTGGCGTTGTGATCGTCAATGTCGTCGAAAAAGATCGCGAACCGTTGACAGCCGAGCGCTTTGACGGCGTCGAGCTTATTGATCATCGCCCGAACGTCGTCGTCGGTATATTTGAGGTCGAGACCGGGCGACACGGCAAAAATAAATTCGATGCCGTTCCGCGCGGAGGCGTCGACGAGTTCTTTGATCGATTGAAGTTGATCGTCGGGATAAGGCTCGCGCCACTTCGCCCGATGATAGGGATCGTCCTTGGGCGCGTAAATGTAGGCGTTGAAGTGATGCGCGGCGGCGAAATTTATGCAATCGAGACGCTGTTGATGCGTCCAAGGGGCGCCGTAAAAGCCCTCGACGATGCCGCGAATGGGGATGGGATTGGCGCTAACAAAAGAAGCCGCGAGCATCAGAGACGCCGCGACTGCGAAAATTTTTTTAGACAAAGCAATGAACCTCCGAAAAAAAATAATAACAACTCAACGATGGGGAGACGGCTGATGACGCGGGGGCGGTTGGCGATAGTGTTTGTCGTCATCGTCCTTGCGCTTGCCGCCGAAAATTTTGTGCTTGAGGTGCGACCACATATCGAGCTCGACGACGGATTGATCGATGTCGGATTGAATGACGGCGGGGCGATCGATTGATGCGGCGGCGGCGATTAAAAATTTCTAATGGATAGCAACTCAACGATGGGGAGGCGGCTGATGACGCGGGGGCGGCGGAGGCGGCGTCGGTCGATGATTGCGATCGTTTGACCACATATCGAGCTCGACGACGGATTGATCGATGTCGGCTTGAATGACGGCGGGGCGATCGATTGAGGCGGCGTCGACGCTCGAGCCGCTGAGGGCGAGAACAGCGGCGGCGGCGATTAAAAATTTCTGATTGATAGCAACTCAACGATGGGGAGGCGGCTGATGACGAGGGGGCGGAGGAGGCGGCGTCGGTCGATGATTGCGATCGTTCGACTGGCGGCGATCATCGTAGCGGTGACGATCGTGCGACGGGGGCGGGGGCGGCGGTTGGCGATAGTGTTTGTCGTCATCGTCCTTGCGCTTGCCTCCGAAAATTTTGTGCTTGAGGTGCGACCACATATCGAGGTCGACGACGGATTGATCGATATCGGCTTGAATGACGACGGGCTGATCGATTGATGCGGCGTCGGCGCTCGAGCCGCTGAGGGCGAAAACAGCGGCGGCGATTAAAAATTTCTTCATGATCAACATCTCCTCTCGGTTCGTTGATCCGATTGTAGCAGGCGGCGATTAAAACCAAATTAAATTTCTGTTACGATTGGATTAAAAATGCACGACGCAACGATTGATGGTCGAGCCGAGCGCGGAAAATTTCCGTTCGTATTCGGTTTGAATGTTGTCGGGCGGATTGTCGGCGTGAAGGTCGAAGGTGATGTGGTCGACGTCGAGACTGAGCAGCTTGAATTGCTCGAGGGAATAATCGAAGAGCGGGCGATTGTCGGTCTTGAAATGAAGTTCGGCGCCCGCCTTGAGGATGCGACGGTACTTGTCGAGAAAATTTATGTTGGTGAGACGGCGCTTGGCGTGCTTGTTTCGAGGCCACGGATCGCAAAAATTTATATAGAGGCGATCGATCTCGTCGTCGGCAAAAATTTTATCGATGTCGGCGACGTTGAAGGCGGCAAGTCGGACGTTTTTCAGCTCGAGCTCGCGGCACTTACGAGCGGCGGCGTAAAGGACGGTGGGCTCCGCCTCGAGTCCGACGAAATTGATCTCGGGATTTTGAGCGGCGATCGTCGAAATAAAATCGCCCTTGCCGATCCCTAACTCAACATAAAGTTTCGGCTCCGATTGTTGGGCGGGCTCCGTGGATTTTAAGGGGGTGAAACCCCGTAGGGGTTTTGGGTGGGCGGGCG
>CALGGP010000116.1 GCA_937915885.1 uncultured Selenomonadales bacterium
GACCGCTGACCTCAGCACTACCAATGCTGTGCTCTACCAACTGAGCTACAAGAGCGCACAAAGATGTGTTTTAAAAATATATCGAATTCAGAAGTTTGTGTCAACAGATACGGAACGCAAAACATGATTTTTTATGCTTTTTACGACTTGGCATTGTTCACCGATTCAGTAATCCACGAGTTACCACCGATGACAGAATTTTTGCCAATCACGGTTTCACCGCCCAAAATCGTTGCATTCGCATAAATTGTTACATTATCTTCAATAGTAGGATGCCGCTTTGTGTTTTTGAGAGATTTTTTGACGCTCAACGCCCCCAAAGTGACCCCCTGATAAATTTTGACATTATTTCCGATGACGCTTGTTTCTCCGATTACAACGCCTGTGCCATGATCAATGAAGAAACTTTCGCCGATTTTTGCGCCCGGATGAATATCGATGCCCGTTTTGCCATGGACATGCTCGCTCATAATGCGCGGAATAACGGGAACGCCGCACTCATGCAAGAAATGTGAGATTCTATAGACGATGATTGCCTCAAGACCTGGATACGAAACAATGACTTCATCACCGCTTTTTGCAGCCGGGTCGCCATTAAAAGCCGCAATCGCGTCCAAGCGGGCAAGCCTGCGGATTTCAGGAATTTCCTCAACCATAGCAAGCGATGTTTTTTCGGCAAGCGCAAAGCAATGAGAATCTTTTATCTGAGAATTCTCATCGTGCTGCATTGATTTATAAGTGAGTGCCTTTTCGATTTCTTTTGTGAGCAGAGAAATGATTCGGTTGACCCGCTGCCCCGTAACATAGCGCAGATTTACGCTGTCAAGCTCTTCGGCGGTTTTGTATCCAGGAAAAATAAGGCTCTGGAGATCGTGGAGAACGGCAACTACATTTTCGCGATTTGGAAAATTTTCGTTCCCCGCCTTGTTGATTCCGCCGTCTGTTTCGTACGATTTTAAAATGTTTTCTACAAGCTCATCGATTTTCATACTGTTTCTGCCGCAAACTGTATCATAGATTCAAAAAAAACGCCACACCAAAAAAAACAAGGCTTCCACAAAGTGACACTTTACGGAAGCCCTGCCGTCCAGCAAGCTGGACATCGGAGAGAGTTTATCAGCTTTTTACAAGCTAGTATAAATATAATCAGCGCCACCCCGTTTGTCAACATTTTTTAGGGAAAAAATCTCCATTTTGTCCAAAATCTCCAACTTATAACAAAATTTTATGCCAATTCAAACGCTTTATTCGACTTTAGAATAGAAATTTGGTATCTTTGTGGACGATGAATTTTGCAATTCTCAAGATATTCCGAAAAGCCGATGTTTTCATTTTTATTCTTTTTCTCGCAGTCACGGTCGCGTCCTTTCTTTTTTTAAAGAACTCAGAAGACCACGAAGCGCGACTTTTGGTGACGAGCGGAAAAAAAGAATTCATTTATCCGCTCGAAAAAAATCGGGTGAGTATTTATTGCTGCGGCGTCACGCCCTACAACGAGCCGCACATCGGCAACGCGCGCCCCTTCGTCACTTGGGATGTTATCCGACGGCTTTTCGCCAAGAAGGGTTATGCCGTCCGATACATTCAAAATTTTACCGATGTCGACGACAAAATTATCGCCGCCGCGAAACACGAGCAAGTGACGTGGCGCGAGATTGCCGACCGATATATCGAGTCGTATTTTCGAGCGATGGACGCGCTCAACGTCAAGCGCGCCGACGTTTACCCGCGCGTTTCGGAGACGATGCCCGACATCATCAACATGATTCAGACGCTCATCGACAAGGGCTTTGCTTATGCGGTGTTCAACGGCGATGTGTACTTCAGCGTCGAGAAGGACGAGGGCTACGGCAAGCTGAGCGGTCGCAAGCTCGACGACAACGAGGCGGGCGCGCGCGTCGAGATCGACGGTCGAAAAAAACACCCGATGGATTTTGCGTTGTGGAAGGCGGCGAAGCCCGGGGAGCCTGCGTGGCCCAGTCCTTGGGGCAACGGACGCCCGGGCTGGCACATCGAATGCTCGGCGATGTCGTTGAAATATCTCGGCGAAAAATTTGACTTCCACGGCGGCGGCTCCGATTTGATTTTCCCGCATCACGAAAACGAGATCGCTCAATCGCAGTGCGCAATCGGCGATGAAAATTCTTTCGCCCAATATTGGTTGCACAACGGCTTCATCACCATCGACAACGAAAAAATGTCCAAGTCGGCGGGCAATTTCTTCACCGTCAAGGACATTCTCGACAAATATGCGGGCGAGATCGTTCGATTCTTTTTGCTGCAGACGCATTATCGCAGTCCGCTCGACTTCAGCGAGGAGCGGATCAAGGAAGCGCAGTCGGCGTATTCACGGCTCGAAACGTCGAAGGATTATTTGTTCGATCTGATCAAAAGAAGTGACACGGTGGATATCAGCCACGGCGATCGGGCGGCGGCGGCGATCACGGTGTCGAAGGCGGGCGGGCTGGTCGAGATGGCGGAGCGGCTGTTGACGAATTTCTATGACGCGCTCGACGACGACTTCAACACGGCGCTGGCGATCAGTCACATGTTCGAGCTGTCGAAGGAGATCAACATATATTATCACGACACGATCAACAATCCGGCGCCGATCTCGGACATCGATGCGAAAATCATTTATCGCGTGCGCGACGTGTATATGGAGATGGCGGGCATCATCGGGATTTTCGAGAAGGCGGTTCGCGCGGTGAGTGACACGGCGGAGTTCAAATTGATCGACGATCTGATGGAGATCATCATAGCGAACAGGCAGGCGGCGCGCGAGGCTAAGAATTGGGAAGTGGCGGATGACATACGCGATCGATTGAAGGCGGCGGGGATCATTCTCGAGGACACGCCGCAAGGCGTGCGTTGGAAGCGGAGCTGAGCGGCGAGCCGAAATCCGACGGGGCGACGGAATTTTATTCCCGCCCACCCACCCTTAATAGATTTCACCTATTAACCATCGGGGCGACGGAGTTTTTTTCCGCCGTCCAAATGTAGGCGCCTCATTCAAAACGCGCGGGAGAATAGAATTTATGTCGGAAAATATTTTTGACACCGAAAACATTGACGTTAGGGAGCTGTCGCCGTTGGTGTTGGCGCATGTCGGCGATGCCTTCTTTCATCTCTACGTCCGCGTGCGACTGCTCGGTCGTGAGCGTCGGGTGCATGATCTGCATGAGCGGAGCGCGGAGATTGTGTCGGCGGTGAATCAGGCGCGTGCGTATCGAGCAATCGAGCCGATGTTGACTGAGGAGGAGCGCTACATTTTTCGTTATGGTCGCAACGCGAAAAGTCATTTGACGCGGAGCGCGTCGGCGTCGGAGTATCACATGAGCACGGGCTTTGAGGCATTGCTCGGGACGCTGTTTCTTCGACGCGATTACGAGCGGCTCAACGAAATTGCATCCGCCGCGTTCGATGTGATCGATGAAAAAATTTCCCTCGAGGAGGACAATCAATGAATGTAATCCTGTGGTTGGAGGAACTTCAGCCGCCGCTTATGAATCAAGCCATTAATGCCGTCGCGCGAGAGCACGGCGCGCTTGAGTTCGTCGGGGCGATCCCGTCCGAGAAAATGCCCATCGGCAACGGTAGAGGCGCCGCGTTTTTGATGAACGGTAAGCCCATCCCCGTCCTTGTCGATCGAAAATCCGTCGCCGCGCTCGACTACGATATCGTCATTGTTGGCGGCAATAATGTTGTTATGCCGGACATTCTCAAGCGCGCTAAACGATTGAATGTTGACGAAGAAAAAATCGTACTCGATCGGACGACTTGTGTGCCGGGCTTTACCCTCGAAAAATATCAAAGACTCCGTCGCTCGAATTTGACGATCCTGTCGCAAAACTGTTGGGGCGGCTTCGTGTATCATCTGTTCGGGCTGCCGTTCCTTTCGCCGATTGTCAACATGTTCATGTCCGAATTCGACTTCCTAAAATTTCTCCGCGATCCGCGACATTATATTTCGCAGAAACTTCGGCTCGTGAGGACGCAATTTAATCCCGAGCTTAAAATCAATTATCCAATTTTCGCCGCCGACGACATCACACTAAATATGAATCACTACGCGGATTTTGATGTGGCGCGGGCAAAATGGCGGGAGCGTTGCCGACGAATTAATTGGGACAACATCCTTGCCGTGATGTACACCGATGCTCCGAAAGTTCTCGACGAGTTCAATAAGACGACGACGTATCGAAAAGTGTGCTTCACTAATTTTCAAACCGACCTTGATTGCGGATTCTACATCGAGCCGCGCTTTACTCAAGGGTTGGAACTTTGGCAGCCCGTAAATCTTATAGCTCAGAATTTAATTGCTTGTTTCGACCTGTGGGACCTGTTGCTCGACGGCAAGAAGACGCCGCTCGAGGAGGGAAGATAAATGAACGTTGTCATTTGGTTGCAATCATCCAATATCAGATTGCTTTTTTACTCGATCAACGTGTTGAATAAATTGTGTGGCGATGTTCGACTGCTCGGGTTCACCGGCGCTCACGAGCCACCGTCGCAGATGAAAAACAAAAATTATCCGCTCGATTTTATACCCAAAAATGCGCTGGCGACTGTCGACTTCGATCTTCTGATCGTCAGCGGAGAAAATGCGTCGCTCGTTGATGTCCTCAAGGAGGCGCCTTCCCTCGGCATCGACCCCGACAAAATTATTTTGGATCGGACGATCGCCGTTCCGAATTTTACTCTTGAAAAATATCAACGGCTCCGGCATTCGCGGCTGTCAATCCTGTCGCAAAACTGCTGGGGAGGCTTCGTCTATCATTGGTTTTGCTTGCAATTCCTTTCGCCGACCATCGATCTGTTTTTTCCGGACAACGAATTTTTGAAAATCCTTCGTGATCCGCAAACTTACCTCGGCAAGAAACTCTATTTCATCAGAATGAACATCAACGAGATAACAAAACAGCAGTATCCGAGTTTTTTGCTTGGCGGCGTCGAAGTCGTGATGCTTCATTACACCGATCCTGATTGCGTCAACACTGCCAAGCGCAAATGGGATGAGCGGCTGCTCCGGCTGAATTGGGATAATTTATTGGTCATGATGTACTTCGATGATCGGCGACTTCTTGACGAATTTGATCAGCTGCCCTTCGCCAAAAAGGTTGGTATAGTGCCGTTCGAGACCGATGTGCCGTCCGGCTTCCACATAAATTTTGGCGACACTCCGCCGAATGATCGTTGGCAGATCTGTTTTGACATCACCAATCGCAAGTACTGGCAATATGATCTTTGGGATATGCTCCTCGACGGCAAGAAGACGCCGCTCGAGAATTAAGCATTCGTCGCCGTCAACGGTTTGTGATCGATTGTCGCCGCCTTTCGATCGAAGTCGCGATCGTAGAGCATAGCGGCGATCATCACCACAAAGCACGAGCCAAGGTTATGAACAAGCGCTCCCGTCGTCGGCGTCAACATTCCCTCGACCGACAGAATGATCGCGACGAAGTTGATCGCCATCGACAGGCTTATGCTGAAGAATATCGTCTTGCGCGTGGCATTGGCGAGCCGTTTCAAATACGGCAGGCGCGAGAGATCGTCCGTCATCAGCGCGATATCCGCCGCGTCCACCGCGATATCCGAGCCCATTGCGCCCGGCGCGATCCCGACGTCGGCAGTCTTCAACGCCGGTGCATCATTCACTCCGTCGCCGATCATGCACACGACCGATCCCTCCGCGCGGATCTTTTCAATCGACGACATTTTTTCCTCGGGCAATAACTCCGAATGAACGTCGTCGATGCCGACCGATCGAGCGAAGTGATCTGCCGTCCGTCGATTGTCGCCCGTCAACATCACCGCGCGCGTCCCGAGCGTGCGAAGTTCCGATATTATTTCCGGCGACTCCGCGCGGATCACGTCCGACAATCCGATTGCGCCCAATAATTTTTTTTCGTCGCCGAGCAATACGAGCGCCTTCCCCTGTCCTCTCAGCTCACTTAGTTTTTCATTCTCCCCAACGTCGATCCCGTTCTCGAATAAAAATTTTTCGCTCCCGACAAAATATTTCCGTCCGTCGACCGTCGCCGCGATCCCGCGCCCCGCGCTCATCTCAAAGTCCGTCGTCGACGGCAATTTTTTTTCGACCGCTTTGACGATCGCGCGCCCCAACGGGTGTTCGCTCTTTGATTCGAGCGCCGCCGCCTTCAATAATATTTCTTCCGTCGACATCGATCCAAACGGGATCACGTCGCTCACTTTCAATGTGCCGTGCGTCAACGTCCCCGTCTTGTCGAAGGCGATCACGTCGACTTTCGACATTGTCTCGAGCGCCTCGCCCGATTTGATTATCACTCCGTGCTTCGTCGCCTGACCGATCGCCGCCATCACCGCCGTCGGCGTCGCCAACACCAGCGCGCATGGACAGAACACCACGAGCACCGTCACCGCGCGGACGACGTCACCCGTCAAAAAATACGTCGCGATCGCGATCAACATCGCAATCGGCACCAAACGGCTCGCCCACACGTCCGCTATCCTCTGAAGCGGCGCCTTTTTATTTTCCGCTGCCTGCACCAATCGGATCAATTTTTGCAGTGACGAGTCCTCGCCGACTTTTTCCGCGCGGATGTCGATCGAGCCGAAGCGATTGATCGTCCCGCCGAATACTTCATCGCCGACCGTCTTATCGATCGGCAACGATTCTCCCGTCATGATCGATTGATCGATCGAAGTCCGCCCGTCGATGATCACTCCGTCGATCGGAATTGTCTCGCCCGGCAACACTCTCAGCACGTCGCCGATTTTGATCCGATCGATCGGAATGATCTCGTCGCCGTTTGACGTGATCAATCGTCCCGTCGTCGGCGACAATCCGATCAGATTTTCGAGCCCGCGCTTGGCTCTGTCGACCGTCAAGTGCTCGAGCTTTTCTCCGAGCGCCATGATGAATGCGACTTCGCCCGCCGCGAATAAATCTCCGATCGCGATCGCCGCGATCATTGCCGTCGTGATCAACAGCGACGACGTGATCCGACTGATGCCTTCGCCGAAAAACAATTGATGCACTCCCCAATAAATGATCGGCGCGCCGCTGATTGCCACGCTCAACCACGCGGGATCGATCGGCAATTGCTCCGACCAAAAGAAACTTGTAATCAAGCACAGCCCCGATAAAATTGTCGCCGACGTCGACTCGCAGCGCTCTAAAACTTCTTCCAACATTGCGGTTGCCTCCTTCGTCGTTTTCGTTTATAATAATTTACAACGTTTTTCAATTGAATGAAACAGTCGAGACGCGGCGACGGGCGGTATCGGACTAATTTCGAGGAGTGATCGATAATGGATCGGAGGCAACGCAAGACGCGGGCGGCGATCTTCAACGCGTTCACTGCTCTGCTCAATCGGAAGTCGTATTACAAGATCACGGTGCAAGAGATCATCGACGCGGCGGATGTCGGGCGCTCGACGTTTTACGATCACTTCGAGACGAAAGACGCGCTGCTCGAGATGCTCTGTCGAGAATTGTTTGATCACATCGCGCGGGCGCTGCTCGACAAAAGTCATTCGCATTGTCAATTCACCTTGGACGGACAATCGACGTCGGCGTTCTGCCACATACTTTATCATCTGCAGGACGACGAGCGCTACATTCTTCGACTGTTGGCGCGGGAGCGCAACGAGACTTTCATCGAATGTTTCAAGCAGAATATGAACGGATTGTTGCGCGACGAAAAATTTTTCAATCCGAAATGGCGGACGTTGGGCGTGCCGGAAGATTTTTTGATCGATCACATCACGTCGAGTTTCGTCAACATGATCCAATGGTGGTTTCGAAATAAGATGCGACCGGAGCCGCCGACGATGGACGAATACTTTCGCTCGATGATGAGTGCAGTAATTTAAGGCGATGCGTAATGCGAAATGCGTAATTCGTAATTGTGGGCGACGGAGTTCGGAAAAAAAGTTTTTCGCCCCGCCCGCCCAC
>CALGGP010000117.1 GCA_937915885.1 uncultured Selenomonadales bacterium
GGATGCAAACCGTATGTTTGTGGGTGGGTGGGCGGGATTAAATCTGTTGAGAGATCGAACGCCGCCTCCGAAGAAACAATTTCGTCCAACGGTGAGCCGCCTGTCGATTGATCGAACCAATAATCCTCCGACGGCAGTTGCTCAACCGTCGTGATCCTCGCGGAGTCGAGATCATTATTCTGCTTCGTAAATTTATACGTCGCCTCGACGCCGTCCGCATCGATGATCGTCAGCTCTTTCTTCACGACGCTCTTGACGGTGATCGAGCCGTCGCCGACATTGAGTATGACGCTCGAGCCCTTGATCGACACCGAATCAATAGCGCCGTCGACGAGCTGAATCTTATCGCCCGACTTATAGCCCTTGACGGTATCGTCGCCGTCGCCGTCCGCATACATCACCACGTCCGCGCCCTTGCCGAGTTTGATCAAGTCATCGCCGCCGCCGCCTTCGACCGACGCTCCGTACTTACTGACGGCGATCTTATTGTCGAGCGCGTTGCCGACGATGTTGATCGCCGCCTTCACCGCCGTTGCCTTGATCTTCTGCACGTTGGCGCCGTAATCCTCCGCGCGGAGCGTGCCCTCGAACGGCTTTTTGACGGTGAGCGTCGTGCCGTCTTTGCTGAGCTTGACGCCCGCAACCGAGTCGTCCGTTGACGCCGTCGAAACGAGCGCGCCGAGCGTCGCGGCGTATCGATTATGCCCGTCGCTTGTCTGCAGCTCGACGTTGACATTCGACACCTGCTCAAAATTCGTCACGCCGTCGAAGCGGAGCGCAATCATGCCCGAGTTATCGGTGAGGCTGAGCGCGCCGCCGCCGATCGAATAAGTAAATTCGTTGGTGTTCGACGAGGCGATCGCGATCGTATCTGCCGCCGTGATGTCGGTGATCACCGCCGCGATCGAATTGCCGTCGGTCGGATCGATGACGAACCGATCGGAACCGTCGCCGCCGCTGAGCGTGGTGTTCGCGCCCGAGGTCGAAAGAGTATCGTCGCCGTCGCCGCCCGCGATCAACACGTTGGCGCCGCTATTTTTAATCGAATCGCCGCTCGCGCTGCCGACGATTGTAACATCCGCGCGGCTGTTATTGATCGTGGTCGCGTCAAGATAAATGACGTTGTTGACGATGTTAAGCGTCTTATCAGCCGCATCGTCCAACGTGATCGACCCGCTACCAATCGAAATGATCACATCGTCACCCGAGCGCACCGTCGAATAATCGGCGCCGTCGGTAATTCTGATCGTATCGTCGGAGCCGTAATCGTCGACCACATCATTGCCGTCGCCCGTCGAATACAAAATCACCTGCCGATTGCCGTCAAGCTCGATGGTGTCATTGCCCGCGCCGCCTCGAATCGTCACGTCGGAGCCGGTATTTTTAATCGAATCGACGTCCGAGGTGCCGCCGATCAACGTATTCGACGCCGCATTGTTGATCACATTACTCGAGACGGTCGGCGTGATATTCGAGCCGCCGATGATATTGATCGTCTTATCAGCCGCGTCGTCCAACGTGATCGAGCCGCTACCGAGCGAAATGATCACATCGTCGCCGCTGATCACCGATTGATATTCGGAGGCGTCGGTAATTCTGATCGTATCGTCGGAGCCGTAATCGTCGATCACATCATTGCCGTCGCCCGTCGAATACAAAATCACCTGCCGATTGCCGTCAAGTTCGATGGTATCATTGCCCGTGCCGCCGCGAATCGTCACGTTCGAGCCGTTATTTTTGATCGAATCGGCGCGCGCACTGCCGACAATCGTAATGTCCGCGCGGCTGTTATCGAGCGTGGGGCTGCTTGCGCTGATGTAAACAACGCTGCTTGGGACGGTCGTCGAGGTATCGGCGGGCGTCGTATCGACGGGCTCGACGGTCGGAATAATTTTTGTGCCGCCGATGATATTGATCGTCTTATCAGCCGCATCGTCCAACGTGATCGAGCCGCTCCCGAGCGAAATGATCACATCGTCGCCGTTGACCACCGATTGATATTCGGAGGCGTCGGCAATTCGGATCGTGTCATTGGAGCTGTAATCGTCGATGAGATCATTGCCGTCGCCCGACGAGTACAAAATTATATTTTGCCCGCCGTCGAGGTTGAGCGTGTCATTGCCCCTGCCGCCGCGCACCGTCGCAAGCCCGTCGTTCACTGCGATATAATCATTGCCCGCGCCCGCGTTAATCGACACGTACCACGCGCCGGTTCTGATCACATCGTTGCCCGCGCCCGCGTCGATCGTCACGTTCGAGCCCGAGTTGAAAATCGTATCGGCATTGGCGGTGCCGCTGACGAGCGTGTAAGTCGTCGTATTGCTGATCACATCGCTTGCGACGGTCGGAGTGACATTCGAGCCGCCGACGATGACGGGCGTGATAACGTAAGGGTCTTTGAGCGTGATCGAGCCGCTCCCGATCGAAATGATGACGTCGGAGCCGCTGCTCAGCGTCTGATAATCGGAGCCGTCGGTGATCGAAATCGTATCGGACGCCACGTAACCGGTGACCACATCGTTGCCGTCGCCGTTTTTGTACTGAATGAGCATGTGCGAGCCCTCGGCGTTGATTGTGTCATTGCCCTTGCCGCCGTTGACGGTGTTGTACCAACTGCGCGACTGATTGAAAATGGAATCGTCGCCGTTGCCCGCGCTGATGGAAACGTAATCGCCCGAGTAATTATTGATGATGTCGTCGCCGTCGCGCGCATCGATCGTCACGTTGGAAGCGTAATTGTCGATCGTGTCGTCCGCGCGGGTGCCGGTGAGGAGCGTGTCGGCGGTGTAATTGCCGGTTTCGGTCGAGGCGGTGCTTCTGTTGACGCCGCCGACGATGTTTAGGGTGACAGTTGCCGCATTGGCGAGCGTCACCGAGCCCGAGCCGATATTGATGATCATATCGACGCCCGAGTGCATAGTCGCATACTCCGCGCCGTCGACGATGCGGATCGTGTCGGTCGCGTTGTAGCCGATAACGGAATCGTTGCCGTCGGTCGCCGCGTATTCAAACGTATTTCGATAGCCGTATGCTTGAATGGTATCGTTGCCCGCGCCGCCGCGAATCGTTTCGTCTGAATAAATTCTCGCGTCGATGATGTCATCGCCCGCGCCGCCGTCGACGCTCATATAAGGGTCGTAAGCGGCGATCGAATCATCACCGTCGCCGCCGTCGATGGTGACGTAGCCGTAATTATTATTGATCGTGTAAGTCGTCGAGATCGAATTGATGACCAAATCATTGCCGTCGCCCGCGTCAATCTGCACTCCGCCCGCGTAATTTTCAATCGTATCGTCGCCGTTCGAGCCGCTTATGACGGTGTTCGTCGTCGTGTTTGACAATTGCATATCGAGTCCTCCAAACACATTATTATCTCGAACGGTATTATACAGAAAATGGCTTGAAAGGCAAAATTTATTTACGCAAAAAAAATCCCCGCGATCGAGCACGGGGATCGAAAAATTATTTTGGGATTGGAATTTATTTTTTCTTCTCTGCTTCCTTCTGCGCCGCGCGGACGTCCTCCCAAAGGGTGCGCGCCTTCTCGAAAATCGTCCGCTCACGGATGCGCGCGTTCTGATCGCCGATAATCCTCGAAAGGAACGACGCGCAATTGCCGTAGTCGTTGAGCAGATAATAAATCGCGCCGGTGACGAACAACGCGCCGGTGTCCGTCAAATTCCCCATCGGATATCGCTCCGTCGCCAGCGATTGAGCGTAGAGCTCCGCCGCCTTTTTGAGATATTCCTCCTCCATCTCCTTATTGTCGATCGAGCGATAGATCCACGCCAGCTGATGGCACGTCGACGCCTTTTTTGCCAACGGCGCCTTCAACAGGTCGAGGCACTCGATCGCGCGCTCGAACGCATTGATCGCATCGCCCGCCGTGTGCTCGTCGAGAAAATCTTTATCGATCGGATTTGCCTCGAGATATTCTTTGATCTGAGCGCGCGTCCGCTCGGTGATCTTCACGCCGAAAGTCTTCTCGTCGCCCGCGAAGCCGCAGTGCTCGCACAGCCAAATGCGATAGTAGTAAATGTTGAAGTCTTTGTAGTGAATGCAGGTGTCGGGATCCTGCTTGACCATCAGCAGCCGCGACTTCGGCTTGATCACGCGCGTCTTCTGATTGCAGATCGGGCAGGGCTTTTCAACCACGAACGTATTCTTATCCATAATCTCACTCCTTAAAAAATTTTTTGCGCCGACGAATGTTTTTTATGGGCGCCGCGTTCGGAGGCGGTTGCCGCTAAAAAAAGGGGCGCCGCCGACGCGGGGTGGGAACCTCCTCCTCTGTTGGGCGCCGTCGTCGGGGGTGGGAGCGTCGGCGGCGCCCTTCAACCGTTGAAAATCTTAACGCTGATATTTATTACACAGCGCCTTCAAATTTCCTGCCTGCGCGTTCAATTGATAGTCCGGCTTCATTCGCCAGCCCCAATTCGTCCCGACGGTGCCCGGCGTATTCATCCGACTGCCGCTGTCAAGTTTCAACACATCCTGCATCGGCACGATCGCAAACCGACTGTTCGACGCATAAGCGAACTCTATCAACTTCTGACAGACATCATCGGGGCGTCGATCGTCCGCTCCGATCAACTTCGCTATCGTCACTCGCGACGCGCTGTCGATGTCCTCAAGGTACCAGCCGACCGTCGTATTGTTGTCGTGCGTGCCCGTGTACACCAACGAATTTTCGGGCGCCGTGAATCCGATCCGTCCGTCCTCGTTGAAGTGCAGCTCGAAATGTAAAATCTTCATGCCCGGGAAGCCGCAATCCAATCTCAACTGCTCGACCTCGTCAGTGATCACGCCTAAATCTTCGGCGACGATCCGACGCGACAGTTCATCGATCTCTCGTCCGAGCTCGGTGAACAGCGCCATGCCCGGTCCCTTGATCCATTTGCCGTTGATCGCCGTCGTCTCTTCGCTGTCGACTTCCCAATACGCCTCGAAACCTCTGAAGTGATCGATCCGAACGATGTCAACGATCCCGAGCAATTTTTTCAGGCGGAGCTTCCACCACGAATATTTATCCTCCGACATCGCATCCCAATCGTATTGCGGATTGCCCCACAATTGCCCCGTCGCCGAGAAATAATCCGGCGGAACGCCCGCGACTTTTTTCGGCGTGCCGTCCTCGTTGAGCTTAAAGAATTTCTGATTCGCCCACGCGTCGGCGGAGTCCGCGCTGATGAAGATCGGCATATCCCCGAGAATGTCAATCGATTTTTCCCGAGCATACGCATGCAGTTTCGACCACTGCAGATCGAAAATAAACTGCTTGAATTTCTCGTAGGCAATCACATCAGCCAACCGCGCGGACGCCTTTTCAAGCGCCTCGGGCTCGCGCTGCTTGATCGGATCGGTCCACTTCGTCCAGTCCTTGTCCTTATTATCGACCTTCAACGCCATGAACAATCCGTAGTCGTCGAGCCAATATTTTTCTCGAGCACAAAATTCATCGAACTGCCGACGGAGATCGCCTTCGACCGTCTTAAACTTATTGAAGGCTTTCTTAAACAGTTTTTCCTTCCAAGCGCTGACTTTGAAGAACTCGGCAAGCGCGGGATTTTTAATGTCGAGCGGCTTGACGTCCGACGGATCGATCAGTCCGATCTCGACAAGCCCGTCGATTGAGATCAGCATCGGATTGCTCGCAAACGCCGACGGCGATTGATACGGCGAAAATCCGAACCCGACCGGATTCAACGGAAGGATTTGCCAGATCGATTGCCCCGCCGCCTTCAAATAATCAACGAACTCGAACGCCTCACGTCCGAGATCGCCCACGCCGTATTTCGACGGCAACGACGTCGGATGAAGCAAAATTCCCGCGCGGCGCTCGTAATGTTTTTGCGGCTCAATATGATGTAACAACACTCCGCTCAACGGCGCCATCTTGACATTCACTCGACCGCGACTGACGGGATATTTTTTCGTGTCGTCAAACGCGTCGACGAAAATTCCGTTGGCGAAGTCGACCACATCAAACGACGCGTCGATCTCATCTTTCGAGCGATTGAACGCGACGATGTAAGCATCATTTTTTTCTTCGTTGCCGAACACGTCTCGACCGTTGCGAATCACGCGCGCGAACGAAACGATATCGCCCGCCGCATGCAACGGCAACAACTCACCCGTCCGAAGCACGACGTTATTGTTTCGAGCCGCTATAAATTTTTTATACTCCGCGCGGATTGTTTCATCGCCGTGCGCCCAATCATACGGACGCCGATTGGTCGGATCCTTGAAACCCTGCATCGCAATCTCGTCGCCGTAATAAATGCACGGCACGCCGGGATAAGTGAACTGCCACAACGCCGCCATCAACAGCCGCGCCTTGCCGAGTTTTTCATGCTCCTCGTCGAGACGGAACTGCATCTGTTTGATCGTCGGCACGCCCTCAATGTCGGGCGCCTCGCCGAAAATCGTCACCGCCCGCATCACGTCGTGACTGCCGATCAAATTCATCATCGCGTAGAAATTTTCCTTCGGATAATTCTCCCGCAGACTTTCAAGCCGTCGCATGCACGTCGCGCCGTCGATTTTCCCCGTGATGAAGTTGACCACATGAGCGCGGAACGGATAATTCATCGCCGAATCGATCTCATAGCCGCTCAAATATTGCCGTTGAGTCCCGTAAGCGATCTTATTCGACGCGTCCTCCCAGACCTCGCCGATCACAACCGCCTCGGGATCAATCCGCTTGATCTCCGAATAAAATCCCTTTGAAAACTCCGGCTCGAGCTCGTCAATCACGTCGAGACGCCAGCCGCCAATGCCCTCGCCCAACCAATGGCGCAACACGCTGTCCTGATTGCGGATCACAAAATCCATATACGACGGCGTGTCTTCCTTGACGTTCGGCATCACCCAAAAATTCCACCAGCACTCATATTCGTCGGGATAATTTTTGAAAGTGAACCACTCGTAATACGGCGACTCCTTTGACTGATACGCGCCGAGATCGTCATAGGTTCCGAATCGATTGAAGTATCGACTGTCGGCGCCGGTGTGACTGAACACGCCGTCGAGAATAATTTTGATGCCGACGTCCCGCGCGGCGTCGACGAGATGTTTGAACTCCTCGTTGGTGCCGAAAATCGGATCGATTTTGTGATAATCGGCGGTGTCGTAGCGATGATTGCTCACCGACTCGAAAATCGGATTGAGATAAATCACGTTGACGCCGAGCTCCTTCAAATATCCGAGCTTCTGCTCGAGCCCGCGCGCGTTGCCTCCGAAGAAATCATACGCGACAACATCTTTCGTGTCGACATCCTTATAGTAGCAGGGCTCATCGTCCCAACACGCGTGATAAACCGCGCCGCGCTTCTCGATCAATTGATTGCCGTCGCGATTGAAACGGTCGGGGAAAATCTGATACATCACCGAATGCTTAAACCAATCGGGCGTCTTGAATCCCCTTTGACAGACGGTAATTTGGAACGGCGGCGGCACGTGGTCGTAGAGATCGCCCGCGCCTCCGAGCCGTTCTTCGTTATTGCCGTAGTAGTACGTCTGATCGTCCGTCACGATGATGAAGTAGTACCACACCAGGCAGCCGCGCTCGGGCAATTGGATTGTGATCGAATAAAATTTTTCTTCGACGGACGGCTCGTCGGTGGTCGACAGCTCACGTAATTTTTCGGCGCCGCCTTCGGCGTGGGTGCGGATCATGACTTTATCGATCGGGTCTTCGGTTTTGATCCTGATGCCGAGCTGGATTTTCGACGAAGTCTCTGCGGCTCCGACGATCGAGCGGTAATAAATTCGTTGCGAGTTGTGCTCGACATTACCTCTTTCAATCATAGTATCACTCCAAACTTTTAATGAAGGGGCGCCGCCCATCGCCCATATGGGGCTGCTGTTTTCATGGGCGCCGTCGACGCTCCCGCCCACGGACGACGGCGCCCAACCGAGCCCGCAATTCCCACCCTGCGTCGACGACGCCCTTCTCTTCGATGCAACTGAAAGTTGCAAAGGGCGGGTGGCGGTTGCGAACTTCGGGCGCCTCAATTGTGCACCGCTGTCAAAGTTGGCGCGCGGCGTCGTAGCCCGTTGCCAACAAAATGGGCAGGCGCCGCCGTTGGTGGGTGGGAGCGCCGGCGACTCGGGGTGGGCAGACCGTCCTCAGTTATGCGCCGCTGTCGAGGTCGGCGCGCGGCGTCATAGCTCGTTGCCAACAAAGGTGCGGGCGCCGCCGTCGCGGGGTGGGCATGCCATCCTCCGTTG
>CALGGP010000118.1 GCA_937915885.1 uncultured Selenomonadales bacterium
GTGGGCGGGAATAAATTACATGTAGAGGTCGACGAGCATGCCGCGTATCGCATCGTGCGACGCCACTATATCCAATTGCTCCGATTGCCCCAAGCGAATTTTCTCCGCCATCTCCTCCAGCTTGCGATCCACTTTGCGCACCGTCGTATACGCCCGTTGCCGCCCCATTCGATCCCAGCCCGCCGACGTGTGCAGTTCATACATCTGCCCCACCGCCGCGCTTATGAAATTTTTGATCAGCGTCCGATATTCTTTCAGCTCGTCAAACGTCGGCGTCCGCGACAGCCGCCCCGCCTGCTCGTCAATCTTTTTGAGCATCTCCTCGAGCTGCTCGCGCGGCACCCCATCCGATTGCTGATCGAGTAATTCGTCCGCAAACGACGGCTCCTTTGAGCTCACTCGGTGCGTCGTGTCATGAAACGTTTCAAACGCCGAATGCGTCGGCGTCGAGCCTACCATCTTGACCGGCATATCATCACAACCTTTTACTTTGCAATTAACATGATCATCGATTATACTGCGGCAAAACATAAGGAGGTCGGAAAATGTTGAATGTGCAATCGATTGCCGACGCGCTCAACCGTTGGGCGCCGTCGAAAATTGCGGAGGAGTGGGATAACGTCGGACTGCTCGTCGGCGATCCCGCGGCGGAGGTCGATAAAATTTTGGTGTGTCTCGACGTGAGTATGCAATCGATCGAGTACGCAATCGAGATCGGCGCTCAAATGATCGTCTCGCATCACCCGATGATCTTTCGCCCGATCAAAAATGTGCGGATCGATCTTCCGCTCGCCCGACGATTGAGGACACTGCTCAAAAACGATATCGCCGTCTTCGCCGCACACACCAACCTCGACGCGGCGCTCGGCGGAGTGAATGACGTGCTCGCCGCGAAAATCGGGCTGGTCGATGTCAAGCCGCTCGATCGGGAGGCGACGGAGCCGACGCTCGGACGGATCGGACTGTTGACGGAAAAAATGTCGCCGTCGGAGTTCGCCGATCACGTCAAACGAGCGCTCCGCGCGGATTACGTGAGACTGGTCGACGGGGGAATCGGCGCAATTAAAAAAGTTGGCATCTGCGCGGGTGCCGGTGCCGACTTCATGATGAAAGCGAAATTCCATGGGGCGGACGCGTTCGTGACGGGCGACGTGAAATATCACGAGGCGCAAGCCGCCGTCGATCACGGCATCTGTCTTATCGACGCCGGGCATTTTCACACCGAACGCCCCATCGTCGACGCGATTGCGCTGCGCCTCCACGCGGAATTTCCGAATTTGGAAGTTGAGACCTTCGATCGTGAGAGCGATGTTTTTGCGATGGTGTGATTATTCCATGGGACGGTCGCGTTCGTGGCGGACATTTTCACACCGAACGCCCCATCGTCGACGCGATTGCGCTACGCCTCCGCGCGGAATTTCCGAATTTGGAAGCTGAGACCTTCAATCGTGAGAGCGATGTGTTTGCGATAGTGTGATTATCGGATGTTCTGAGCGAGTTCGGCAAGTTTGTTGGCAAGGCGCGCCTTCTGATAAACGGCGTCGGTGATCTCGGCGCCTTCCTCGACGATCAAAATGCCCGTCTCCGCCTTGAGAGTTTTGGTGGCGTGCTTGCCGATGAACATCGTGCGCTTATTGCGGAGCTGATCGACGGCGGACTCGGTGTTTTGCGCCGCCTTGTTTCGAGACTGTTTCGCCATTGCCGCCGCCAACGCCGCCTTCAATATCGCCGCCTGCTGTTGAGTTTTCTGCCGGTTGCTTTTTTCTTCGACGACGGGTTTTTCGACAACGGGCGTCGGCTCGATCACAGGCGTCGGTTCAGGAATCGGCTCGGGGATCGGTTCAGGCTCGGGAATCGGCTCGGGCTCAATTATTTTTTCTTCGACGATCGGCTCTTCGACCGGCGGCGCGTTGACTGCCATCTCCGATATCGGCGCGGGCTCAATTACTTTTTCTTCAACAATCGGTTCGGGAATCGGCTCGGGGATCGGCGCGGGCTCGGGGATCGGCGCGGGCTCGACTATCGGAATCGGCGGCTCTTCTTTTACTTCCTCGACAATCGGCGTCGGTTCAGGAATCGGTTCAGGAATCGGCTCGGGCTCAACTACTTTTTCTTCGACAATCGGCGTCGGCTCGACTATCGGCTCGGGAATCGGCTCGGGCTCAGGCTCGACTATCGGCTCCGGCTCCATCACCGCCGCAATCTCAACGGGCGTCGGCTCCGGCTCGGCAGGCAATTCATTGCTCGGCGGCGGAATGATCGGCTCCGGCTCAACGATCGGCTCCGGCTCGGGAATCGGCTCGGGCTCGATTATTTTTTCTTCGACAATCGGATCGG
>CALGGP010000119.1 GCA_937915885.1 uncultured Selenomonadales bacterium
CCTCGCGTCGACCGCACGCCTTTTTTGGAGCCGCCGCCCCCGCGTCGTCAATCGCCCGACATTTTTGAAGCCGCCGCCCTCGCGTTGGCGCCCGACCTTTTTGAGGCTGCCGCCCCCGCGTCGACCGCCCGACCTTTTTGAAGCTGCTGCCCCCGCGTCGCCGCCCCTCGATCTTTTTTGAGCCGCCGCCCCCGCGTCGCTGCCCGATCAATGTTGCCTGCGGGAATCGCGCTCAGTCGTCGAAAAAAAAATCCGACCGCGCGGGGCAGCCGGATCGAGTAACGGATATATATCTGTCGATGGAATGATCTTATTTAATGCCTGCACCGTCGAGCGCGGAGCGGACGGACTTGGCAGCAGCATGCATCTTCTCGAGCTCCTCGTCGGTGAGCGAAACTTCAAAGACGCGCATAATGCCGTCGGCGCAGATCATGCGGGGCATCGAAAGTGCAACGTCGGTGATGCCGTATTCGCCGTTCATGACAGCCGATGCCGGCAGAATGGTGTGCTCATCATAGAGGACGCTCTTGACGAAGCGGCAAGCAGCCATCGCAACGCCGGTGTTGGTGAAGCCCTTCTTATTGATGACGTCGTAAGCGACATTGATCAGCTCTTGCTCGACAGCCTTCTTGTCAAGCGGAGTGGTGTGATGGAAGTACTCATCGAGTTTCTCGAGCGGGAAGCCTGCGCAGCCGGTGGTGGACCAAGCGACGAAAGCAGCATTGCCGTGCTCGCCGAGGACGTAGCCGTTGATGTTCTTCGGGTCGACTTCATACTTGTTGGCGAGGATGCGACGGAAGCGATAGGTCTCGAGCATGGTGCCGGTGCCGAGGATTTTCTCGCGCGGATAATCGAACTGGGTGCTGACGACGTAAGTGGCGACATCGAGCGGGTTGGTGATGAGGATGATGACAGCCTCTTTGGTGTACTTGGAGATGTTGCCAAAGACGGAGCTCATGATCTTGGCGTTGGTGCCGGCGAGTTTAAGTCTGTCGGGAGTCTCGCCCGGGCGGATCGACGGACCGGCACAGATGATGACGATATTGGCATCTTTGCAGACGCTGTAGTCGTCGGTGGCGCGGAATTTGATGTTGGTGCTGTAGACGCAAGCGGTAGCGTGGCTGGAGTCGGTAGCTTCGCCCCAAGCCTTATCCTGATTGAGGTCGATGAGTACGATCTCGGACGCGAGTTGGAAGTCGGCGATCTTGTTGACGACAGCGGAGCCGACATTAGAGGTACCGACGACGACGATCTTTCTGCGATTGTTCATTACAAATCCTCCTGACAAACAAAAATTGAAGTGTACAACCTAATGACGAAAGTCTATACCTTTTAAGCGTTGGCGTCAAGAGTTATCAGAAAATATTTTTTACCGATGCTCGGACGGTTGAGGAATGTGGGGAGAAAAATTTTCGATGGAGGGTGCCGACGACGCGGGGCGGGGATCGCAGCCTCGGTTGGGCGCCGCCGACGCAGGGTGGGAACCGCTTCCACAATTGGGGCGCTGACGTTCGTGGGCGGGAGCGTCGGCGGCGCCCCATCTTTCGTCGCCCACACAAAAAAACGGGCGGGAGAATAAAATTTTGCTTGACATAAATCGGCGATTAGATTAAAATTGCCAACGTTGACAGAGCACGGGGACGTAGCTCAGCTGGGAGAGCATCAGGTTCGCAATCTGAGGGTCGAGGGTTCGAATCCCTTCGTCTCCACCAACAACACGCACAGATTATATACAGGATTGTATATTAAAGATAGATTGAAAGCCGCCTCGAGCGGTTATTTTTTATTCCGATTGCTCCGCGCGGATAATTCTGATCGACTGATAGAGTGAGCCTGCTCCGTGAAGTCGTGCATGTAATTAAAAGGGACGAGATTCAGAATTACTTGAACCTCGTCCTTATTGACGATAATTTTTTCGATGGGGCGTATGTCGAAATTCTACCCTACGATTTTTATTTCAAGAACGACTTTTGAAGAGAATCAACCATGCGAACGTAGAGTTGTTTGCAGTCCTGGAATTTGCCGTGCTCGATGAAGTCGAGGCAGGGCTTGAGGTACTCCGTCCAGACAGACTGATAAATCGCCGACGCATTGTTCAGCTGATTGATCCTCTCGACGATCTTCGGAGCAATATCATAATACTTGTCGATGAGCGACTGACCGTCGGGTTGTTTGACGAGCCAACCGTCGCGGAAGGCGCGAAACGTCGAAAGTTCGTAGCAGTCATCAGGCTTGCCGAACGAGCCGCATACTGCCGTCGTGACGAAGCATCCACCGCCCTTATCTCTGTTCGCCCACTCATCTTGATCTTGTTTCAATTTTTTATCGTGGTTCTGAGCGTAAGCGAAAGCCGCAGCACGATCATTATTAATCGCCGCTCGAAATGTTGCATCCCTCAACTCACTTCTGCTCATGTTAGACGAGCTTTCACGAATGTCGCGAAACCTTTGTTTTTCTTCATCAGACCAGCTCATAATCAAAACCTCCTTGACAAATTACCTGCCTTGACGATCTTTGAGCGCCTGAGCGTAGCCTGCTCTTTCCGCGACCGATTTACTCTCGATCGAGCGCACCATCAGTTCCGCCTCGCTCATGTGACCGGAATTATTCCGAACGTTGTTTGCTTGAACAGCAGTTTTTACCACTGCACCGGCAACACCGACACCAACTTTGAGAACGCCTCCGATTACCTTGCCTGCAAAACCAAACAGACCCATAATATTTACCTCCTTTCAAGGGCTCAACGATATTTATCCTTTTCTCTGGAGAGTTCTTCGGCAATACACCAACCTGCCGCTTCAAGCATAGTCACGCTGATGGAAGGAGCAACAATCTGTCCCAAGAGCGGAACTAATTTTGAAAATTCCTTAGCAGCCGTTTTAATGGAAGATTTTAATGCGGTCTGCTTTATTGCATTGATAGCCATGCTTTTAGCTACGCTTTCAGGAATAGAACCTCTGGTGACATTTATCTTTTTCTGATTCTGTCATAGACAAAATTATTTCCTCCTTCGCAAACCAATTTAACCGGGAGTATCACTCAGCTTGTGCCACCACATTTGTTTTTCCATCTCACTGAACGTGACGAGCAACGTCAGATCAATCTGTAATCCGTCCGCTATGTCTATCAACATGGACAACGACAGATTATCGTTGTACTGCCCGCGCTCGATTCGGCTCAGTGTACTCTCGCTGATGCACGATCGTTTTGCCAACTCCTTCTGCGATAACTCGCGCAATGTTCTGTAGTAAGCAATCTTAGCTCCAATCTGTTTAAACAGTATCTGCTTACGTGGATCAACAATGTCAGAGGACTTTTTTGCTTTTTCCAATGTCTCAGCCTCCTTTATTATTATCGATCATAATATCAAAAATGTCTTGCCGCATGATCACCTAAATACGCTTGATAGTCGCATAAATACGCTGCATATCCGCGTGGTCGGCGGACAAAACATTTTCACGTTTATAGCATATGACTGAAATTGGATATTCGGACAAACAAAAAAGCCCCGAACACGTTCAGAGCTCATTGATAGATATTTTGTTAGCGGCTAAAATAAATTTACTTTCGACACAATATATTATGCGCGATCGGAGCAATCCACCACAAAAAAGTTTTTCCGACAGTGATACATGTCACCGTGACATTATTTTTTTTTTGCTAAAATCGTAAGGATAAGGAGGGTGATACAGTGGGCAACATTTTTAAAAAACTAAAGTACCTCAGTCCCCTCGAGCACAGCAATCATCAACAGATCAATCAGGGCGATCGCGAGTGGGAAAATATGTATCGCGATCGTTGGTCGTTCGATAAGTGCGTGCGCTCGACTCACGGCGTCAATTGCACCGGCTCCTGCAGTTGGAACATCTACGTCAAAAACGGGCTGGTCGCGTGGGAAAATCAAGTGCATGATTATCCCGAGACTTCGCCCGAAATGCCCGATTTCGAGCCGCGCGGCTGTCCTCGCGGCGCAAGTTTTTCGTGGTATCTCTACAGCCCGCATCGGATTCGTTATCCGTATTTGCGCGGCGAGCTTGCCGAGCTTTGGCGCGAGGCTCGAAAAAATCATGCGACGGCGCTCGAGGCTTGGCAATCGATCGCCAACGCTCCCGACAAGATGAAACTTTATAAAGAGGCGCGCGGCATGGGCGGCTTCGTGCGCTCGAATTGGGATGAAGTCTCCGAGTTGGTGGCGTCGAGTTTATTGCACACCGTTCAAAAATACGGTCCCGATCGGATTTTCGGCTTCTCCGTCATTCCCGCCAAGTCGATGTTGAGCTATGCGGCAGGCTTGCGCTTCGTTCAATTGATGGGCGGCGCGGGCTTGTCGTTTTATGATTGGTACGCCGATCTGCCGCCGGCAAGTCCGCAGGTCTGGGGCGATCAAACCGACGTCCCCGAGTCCAGCGATTGGTACAATGCGGGCTACATCATCACGTGGGGATCGAACGTGCCGCAGACTCGGACGCCAGACGCTCATTTTTTGACGGAAGTTCGATACAAGGGCACGAAGGTCGTCTCGATCGCGCCCGATTACGCCGAGTCGACTGCCGTCGCCGACACGTGGATCAGTCTAAAGACCGGCTCCGACGCCGCGCTCGGCATGGCGATGGGGCATGTCATTTTGAAGGAGTATTATCTCGACAAGCCGACGGAGTTCTTCATCGACTACGCCAAAAAATTTACCGATTTTCCGTTCCTCGTGACGCTCGATCAAAAGGACGGCAAATTTTATCCCGGCAGATTCTTAAATGCGAAAGACCTCGGTCGTGACGACAAGCATGCGGAATTTAAACATCTGGTCATCGACGAGATGAGCGGCAAGTTGGTGATTCCGAACGGGACGATGGGCGATCGTTGGGATCGTCAAAACAAATGGAATTTGCGCGAGGAAGACTCCGACACCGGCGAAAAAATTTCTCCGAAGCTGTCAATCCGTCGCGAACGCGATGATGTTGTCGAGTTGATGTTGCCGTATTTCGGCAATGATCGCGGCAACAATAAGATGATCCGTCGCGCCGTCCCGATCATCAAAATCAAAACCGTCGACGGCACAAAATTTGTCACGACCGTTTACGACTTGACGCTTGCCAATTACGGCATCGATACCGGTCTTGGCGGCGAATGCGCCTCGACTTACGACAGCGACACGCCGTATACGCCGCGTTGGCAGGAAAAATTTACGGGCGTCTCGTCCGAGCTCGTCATTCACACCGCGCGCGAGTTCGCCGACAACTCGATCAAAACCAACGGTCGCACGATGGTGATAATGGGCGGCGGCATCAATCACTGGTACCACGCCGACGTCATCTATCGGACGATATTGAATCTGTTGATGATGTGCGGCTGCGAAGGACGCAACGGCGGCGGCTGGGCTCATTACGTCGGGCAAGAAAAACTCCGTCCGATTGAGGGCTGGGCGCGCGTCATGACGGGCACCGATTGGCAGGGCGGCGCGAAACTTCAAAACAGCACCTCGTTCTTCTACTTCGCCACCGATCAATGGCGCAACGAAGAAATTGACACGGCGCCGCTCGTCGCTCCCGAAGTCACGCCGCGCTATCGTCACCCCGGCGATTATAATATTTTGGCGGCGCGACTCGGTTGGCTGCCGGCTTATCCGTGCTTCAACAAGAGCGGGCAAAAAATTTTCGACGAGGCGCGCTCATCGGGCGCCGAAGGCATTGACGGCATCAGAAAATACGTCGCGAAGAGCCTCAAGGATAAGTCGTTGCAATTTGCTTGGGAAGACCCCGACGCTCCGGAAAATTTCCCGCGCAATCTTTTCATCTGGCGCAACAATTTGATCGGCTCGTCGTCGAAAGGACATGATTACTTCCTAAAGTATCTGCTCGGCACGCGCAACAGCATTTTCGCCGAGGAAGAATCGATCGTCAAGCCCGAGGAGATCAAATGGCGCTCCGAACAGGAAATTTCGCGCTCGGGCGGCGCCTTGCAAGGCAAGCTCGATCTGCTCGTCGATCTCGACTTCCGAATGGCGGCGTCCGCGCTTTATGCCGATGTCGTTTTGCCGACGGCGACTTGGTACGAAAAAAATGATCTGTCGTCGACGGACATGCACCCGTTTGTTCATCCGTTCCAAGCGGCGGTCGATCCGTTGTGGGAAGCGCGCTCCGATTGGGATATCTTCCGTACTCTCGCTCAAGCCGTTTCGAAAGTTGCGACCGAGGCGAAACTTCCGATCTATAAAGACGTGTTCGCCGTCCCGATCCAACATGATTCTGAAGGTGAGACTGCTCAACCCGAAGGAAAAATTTTGGATTGGAGCAAAGGCGATTGCGAACCGATCCCGGGAAAAACCATGCCCGCGATTGCGATGATCGAACGCGACTACACCAAGATTTATGACAAATGGATTGCGCTCGGACCCGCGATCAAAAAGGGCAACGGCATGAAGGGGCTCGGTTGGGCGTCGGACGATCTGTATGAAGAAATTCGGACGCGCAACGGCATCGTCGAGGACAAAAATTTGATCTCGTACGGCATGCCTTCGATCTACGACGCAAAACAGGCGTGCGACGCGGTGATGGGCTTGTCGACCACGACCAACGGTAAAGTCGCCGTCCGCGCTTGGCGCGATCTCGAGAAAAAAACGGGGCTGTCGAATTTGACGGAGCTTGCGAGCGATCGCGAGAGCGAACGTTTTACGTTTGAGATGGTCGCGATCCAACCGCGCGAAACAATCACGTCGCCGACATTCACCGGCTCGAATAAAAATCGTCGTTACACTCCGTTCAGCGTGAGCATTGAACAGCTCGTGCCGTTCCGCACGGTGACAGGTCGTCAAAGTTTTTATGTCGACCACGAGATGATGTTCGAGTGGGGCGAGTCGATGAGCGTCTACAAGCCGATGCTGACGTTCCAACCGTTGAAAAATCCGCTCAAGGAAAGCAAGGAGATCACATTAAAATTTTTGACGCCGCATAACAAATGGTCGACGCACTCAATGTATTTCGACAGTCAACAACTGTTGACGCTGTTCAGAGGTGGTCAAACGGTTTGGCTCAACGAAAAGGACGCGGCGTCGATCGATGTGAAGGACAACGATTGGTGCGAAGTTTATAATCGAAACGGCGTCGTGATATCGCGGGCGGTCGTTTCGCCGAGATTGCCGCGCGGCGTGATGTTCATGTATCACGCTCAAGACAGACACATCAACGTCCCGGGCTCAAAAATTTCGGGCACGCGCGGCGGCACGCACAACACTCCGACGCGAATCCACATGAAACCGACGCATATGATCGGCGGCTACGGACAACTCAGCTACGGCTTCAATTACTACGGCACGACGGGCAATCAGCGCGATATTTACGTCGTCGTTCGCAAGGCTTTGGAGGTTGATTGGCTTGAAGATTAAAGCGCAAGTTTGCATGGTGATGAATCTCGACAAGTGCATCGGCTGCCACACTTGCTCGATCACCTGCAAAAACGTCTGGACGAATCGCGAAGGCGCCGAGTACATGTACTTCAACAATGTCGAGACGAGACCCGGCGTCGGTTATCCGCGCGGTTGGGAAGATCAAGAGAAGTGGAAAGGCGGCTGGGAAGTCGACGGCGGCGAGTTGAAATTGCGGACGGGCTCGAAACTCGGTCGGATTTTAAAGTTGTTCTATCATCCCGAGCAGCCGGAGCTGAAGGATTATTACGAGCCGTGGACGTATGATTACGAGACGCTGATCACGTCGCCGCGTCGAAAGCATCAGCCCGTCGCGCGTCCGCGCTCGTTGATCACTCAAAAGCGCATGACGATCAAATGGGGTCCGAACTGGGACGACGATCTTGCGGGCGGCGACTCGGCTCGCGCGGACGTCAATTTTAAAAATATCGGGCAAGAGATTGCGCTCGAGTTCCAAGATATTTTTATGAAGTACCTGCCGCGCAATTGCAATCACTGTTTGAATCCGGCGTGCGTGGCGGCGTGTCCTTCGGGCGCGATTTACAAGCGCGAGGAAGACGGCGTCGTGCTCGTCAGTCAAGACATTTGTCGCGGCTGGCGTCATTGCATCCCGTCGTGTCCTTACAAAAAAGTTTTCTACAATTGGAAGACGAACAAGGCGGAGAAGTGCACCTTCTGTTATCCGCGCCTCGAAAACGGCTTGCCGACCGTTTGCACCGACACGTGCGTCGGGCGCATTCGATATCTCGGCATTTTGCTTTACGACATGGATCCGGTTGAGAACGTCGCGAAAACCGCCGATCCGAAAAATATTTATGCCGGTCTGCTCGACGTGATCAAGGATCCGAACGATCCCGCGGTGTTGGAATCCGCGCGGAGCGAAGGCGTGTCGGACGCGGTGATCAACGCGGCAAAAGTTTCGCCCGTCTATCAGATCATCAAAAATTGGCATCTGGCGTTGCCGCTTCATCCCGAGTTCCGAACGCTGCCAATGGTTTGGTACGTGCCGCCGCTTTCGCCGATCGCCAAGAGATTTGAGGACAAAGTTTATCTGCCGGACTCTGAGGAAATGCGCATTCCGATAAAATATCTGGCGGAAATTTTTACGGCGGGCGACAGTCAAATAATCTCGCGGACGTTGAAACGGCTGCTCGACATGCGAACGGTCATGCGTTGCAAGGAAGTCGGCGAAACGCCGCCGCGCGATCTCGAGTTCGATGCTTACGAGTACGAGAAGATGTATAAACTGCTCGGCATCGCAAAATACTCCGAACGCATCAAGTTGCCGGCGGGTCGACAGGGCAAAACGCATGAGCAATTGCGCGAACTGCAGGGGAGCGCGGGCTACATTTGTCCCGGGGGTTGCTGCTGATGGACGAGTACAAAAAAATTTTGCAGATCACCGCATACCTTTTGGAATATCCCGATGAGGAATGGCGACAAAATTTTGCGGAGTGTCGAGCCGCCGCGGAAAATATTTCTGCCGTTCAGATCAGAGACGTGCTCAAGGATTTTTTTGACTACGTCGAGCAGGTCGGGGCGCGGGAATATGAGCGCGGCTATGTCCGATCCTTCGACTTCTCGCAGAACACGAATTTGTATTTGACGACGCACAATCGGACGGACTTCGGCAAGCAATCAAACGAGATGCACGAGTTCAAACAGTTGTTTTTGGATAACGGCTTCGATTTGAAAAACGAACTGCCGGATTATCTGCCGGCGATTTTGGAGTTGGCGGCGACGGTCGAGCCCGAGCAGTCGAAAAAAATTTTGGAGACGGCGCGTCCGAAGATCGAGCTGTTGAGAGATCGATTGATCGAGGCGAAACTGCCGCAAGTGTTTTTGTTGGATATAATCCTTTCGCAAATTGCAAAGCCGGAGGTGACGAACAAATGAGCGGATTTTTTTGGGGCGCGTTGCCGTATATCGCGATAGCAATCATGGTCGTCGGCACGGTTTATCGATATCAGACGGGCGAGCGCGGTTGGACGACGAAGTCGAGCCAGTTTTTGGCGAAAGGCAGTTTGAAGATCGCCGGTCCGATGTTTCATTTGGGATTGTTCATGGCGCTCGGCGGTCACGTGATCGGAGTTTTGATCCCAAAATTCGTGACGGACGGCGCCGGCATCGACGAGCATTTGTATCACATCATCGCGCTGGGCGGCGGCATTCCCGCCGGAATTTTATTCTTCCTCGGATTTTTTCTCCTGATGCAACGTCGATTCGGCAATCCCAAGATGCAAGTCAACACTTCGACGATGGACGGCGTGATTTATGCCGTGCTGTTTCTGACGATCGTAACCGGCTTCGGCGGCACTCTGCTTAATGCCGTCGGACTGTTGGGCGACGACTTCAATTATCGCGAGACGATTTCGCCGTGGTTCCGATCGATCCTCATGTTGAGCCCCGATATCTCGTTGATGGAAAATGTCCCGCTGATTTTCAAGGCGCACATGATCATGTGGATGATCACCGCGATTTTATTTCCGTTCACGCGGCTCGTCCACTGCCTGAGCTTCCCGTTCGAGTATTTTTCGCGTCGACCGATCATCTATCGCAGGAGCTGAGCCATGAGAGAGATTAGAGTTGAAGACGCGGTCGGGCAAATTCTCTGTCACGACATCACGCAGATCGTTCGCGGCGTCGTCAAGGACGCGAAGTTTCGCAAGGGGCACGTCATCACCGCCGAGGACATTCCCGAGCTTCTTAAATTGGGCAAGGAAAATATTTTCGTGTGGGAAAATGACGAGACGAAATTTCATGAGAATGACGCCGCCGACATTCTCCGCGACGTTTGCATGGGCGAAAATCTGATTGCGACCGACGTCAAGGAAGGCAAGATCGAATTGAAGGCGACGGTCGACGGAGTGTTTCACGTCGACGCCGATCGATTGAACGAGATCAATTCGATCGGTGAGATTTGCATCGCAACGACGGCGAATAAAATTCCCGTGCGGAAGAATAAATCGGTGGCGGGCATGCGCGTTATCCCGCTCGTCATCGACAAAACCAAGATGGAGCGCGTCAAAAAAATTGCGGGCGACGCGCCGCTGATGAAAATCATGCCGTATAAAAAATTTAAGGTCGGGCTCGTCGTCACCGGCTCCGAAATTTTTCATGAGCGCATTCAAGACACCTTCACGCCGGTGATCGAGGCGAAACTGAAAACGTTCGGGCTCGCGGTCGATTGGCGCCGATTGTCCGACGACTCAAAGGGCATGACGCGCGAAAAAATTTCGGAGCTCTTAAATTTGGGCGCGGAGATGATTTTGTGCACGGGCGGAATGAGCGTCGATCCCGACGATCGGACGCCCGCCGCGATCGCGTCCGTCGCCGACGACGTTGTCACTTACGGCGTGCCGGTTTTGCCGGGCGCCATGTTCATGCTCGCTTACAAAAATAATGTTCCGATCATGGGCTTGCCGGGGTGCGTCATGTTCTGCTCGAAAACCGTCTTCGATCTGATTCTGCCGCGCGTCGTCACCGGCGAAATTTTGTCGAGCACCGACTTCTCGACGCTCGGAGTCGGGGGGCTGTTGTGATGGACGGCGTCTCACTCGAAACGGCGATTGAACTTTTAACGTCGAAAGTCGCGGCGATCTCCGAAGTCGAAGAGCTTCCGTTGTCGACCGCCGTCGGACGGATCGCCGCCGAAAATTATCACGCGACCTTCGACAATCCGCCGTTCGATCGTTCGCCGCTCGACGGTTATGCGCTCAACTCGAGCGACACGCCCGGGAAATTTTCCGTCGTCGGTGAGGAATGCGCGGGAGATTTTTTCGACGGTACGGTTCCGCGCGGAGCGGCGTTGAGGATCATGACGGGCGCGGCGATTCCGCGCGATTGCGATTGCGTGATTCGGCAGGAAGATGTGACGGTCGACGGCGAAAATATTTTTGTGCCGATCAAACTTCGTCACCACGAGAATTATTGTTTCGCGGGTGAGGACATTCGATCGGGCGCGTTGCTTTGCGCGGCGGGCTTGAAATTGACGGCGGCGCGCATCGCGATATTGGCAAGTCAGGGCGTCGCGACGATCAAAGTTTATCGGCGTCCGCGGATCGCAATCGCCTCGACGGGCGACGAGCTGATCGAGCCGAACGAAAAATTGTCGGCGGGCAAAATTTATAACAGCAATCTTTATCTGTTGACGGCGCGCTTGATCGAAATGGGATTCGAGCCGAAAGTTCTCGGGATTTTATCCGACGACGCCGACGTTTGCGCCGATAAAATTTTTTCCATGCGAAACGATATCGATTTATTGATCACGACGGGCGGCGTATCGGTCGGCAAGAAAGACATTATGCACGACGTTGTCAAAAAGATCGGCGAGAAAATTTTTTGGCGCGTGCTGATGAAGCCGGGCGCGCCGGTGATCGGTTGGACGTGCGGAAAATTTTTGGGCGTGGCGTTGAGCGGCAATCCGTTCGCGGCGTATGCGACGTTCGAGCTGTTGACGCGACCCGTTCTATCGAAAATGTCACGTCGAGACGAGCTGATGTACAAACGCGGGCGCGGGATTTTGGCGGACGAATTTCCGAAACGAAGTCCGAGCCGGAGATTTATTCGAGCGCGCGTCGAAGGCGACAAAATTTTTTTGCCGAGTCGTCACGAGTCGGGATCGCTGTATTCGGCGGTCGACTGCAATGCGTTCGTCGACATTCCCGCCGGCTCCGAGCCGCTCAAAATCGGCAACGAGGTTGAAACAATTTTGCTTTGAGAGATCAATTCGGACGCGAGATCAATTACGCGCGCATTTCGGTCACCGACCGTTGCAATTTGCGCTGTCGATATTGCATGCCCGAGTGCGGCATAAAAAAAATTCCTCACGCGGACATTTTGACGTTGGAAGAAATTTTAACGGTCGCCGAGATGTTTGCGCGGCTCGGGATCAAAAAAAATTCGCTTGACGGGCGGCGAGCCGCTGTTGAGAAAAAATTTGCCCGCGCTGATTCGTCGATTGAAAAAAATCGTCGGCATTGAACGGGTGATGTTGACGACCAACGGCGTACTGCTGAAAAAATTTTCGAGTGAACTGCTCGACGCGGGGCTCGACGGCGTGAATGTAAGTCTCGACACGCTTGACGAAGGCACATTCAACGGTCTGACGCGCCGAACATTTTTTTCGCATGTGATCGACGGTCTTCAGAGCCTGCTCGATCAAAAATCGCTCGACGTAAAAATAAATTGCGTGCCGTTGCTTGGCGTCAATGACGGAGAAATTTTGCGGCTTGCGACATTGGCGCGCGATCATCGCATCAAAGTCCGATTCATCGAACTGATGCCGATCGGTTGTGCGATGAGCGCGGGGCTGTCGGGCGTTCCGACATCGAAAATATTCTCGATGCTCGAAAAACACTTCGGCACGATGAGCGCCGTCCGCGAAAAAAATTCGTTGCCGGGACCCGCGCAATATTTTCAACCGAAGAATTTCATCGGGCAAATCGGATTCATCGACGCGCTCGAGCACAAATTTTGCGCCGACTGCAATCGGATTCGCTTGACTGCCGAGGGATTTTTGAAACCGTGCTTGAGTTTCGATTGCGGGCTCGACGTAAAAAATTTATTGCGCTCGGGCGTCGGGGACGAAAAAATCTTTGCGGCGCTCGAGCAGACGATCTTTCGCAAGCCGCGCGAGCACGTTTTCAACGGCGATAAAAATTTTCACGGCGACCGACAGATGTATCAAATCGGGGGTTGAGTGTCCGCAGAGTCGGCGACGCACATTTTTCACGGCTGTCGACGGACGTATCAAATCGGGTTGAGCGACGGAAAAATTTTTGACGGCGACGCACATTTTCAACGGCGATAAAAATTTTCGCGGCGACCGACAGATGTATCAAATCGGGGGTTGAGTGTCCGCAGAGTCGGCGACGCACATTTTTCACGGCTGTCGACGGACGTATCAAATCGGGTTGAGCGACGGAAAAATTTTTGACGGCGACGCACATTTTCAACGGCGATAAAAATTTTCGCGGCGACCGACAGATGTATCAAATCGGGGGTTGAGTGATGGGAAAAATTTTGGCGATATGCATCAGCGAACAGCGCGGCACTCAAAAAAATTTTGTCGACGCGGCGGAGTTTTTGACGGAGTACGGCATCGTCGGCGACGCGCACGCGGGCGATTGGCATCGGCAAGTCAGTTTCATCGGGCAAGCCGCCATCGACGACTTTAAAAATCGCGGCGCTCAAGTCGAGGCGGGCGACTTCGGAGAAAATATCATCGCGGACGAGTTCAATTTCAAGGAATTGCCGATCGGTTCTCGCTTGAGGAGCGGCGAAGTTTTTTTCGAGATCACGCAAATCGGCAAGGAGTGTCACAGCCATTGCGCGATCTATCAGCAGATCGGCGATTGCATCATGCCGCGCGAAGGCGTCTTCGCTCGAGTGTTGCACGGCGGCGTGATCAAAGTCGGCGATCGATTGGAATTGACGACGGAAAAAATTCCGCTCGACGCGGCGGTGATCACGATGAGCGACCGTTCGTTTCACGGGCTCCGCGATGAGGATATCAGTGGCGACAAGTGCGAAGAAATCTTAAAAGCGGCGGGATATAAAATCGTTTCGCGGACGCTGTTGCCGGACGTAAAAAAATTATTGGTCGACAAACTGATCGAGCTGACGGATCGGGGCGTGGGCTTGATCGTGACGACGGGCGGCACGGGCTTTTCGATTCGCGACGTGACGCCCGAGGCGACGTTGGAAGTTTGCACGCGGCTCGCGCCCGGGATTGCGGAAGCGATGAGAAATTTTTCGATGACGAAGACGCGGCGGGCGATGTTGAGCCGCGCGGTGGCGGGCATCCGAAAGCGGTCGGTGATCGTGAATTTGCCCGGCAGTCCGAAGGCGGTTGACGAGTGTTTGAATTTCGTGCTGCCGGAGCTTGAGCACGGCATAGAAATTTTGCGCGGAGAAATTTGCGAATGAACGATGTCTCGTTGCTGATAATCGCGGGCGGCAAAAGTTCTCGGCTCGGACGCGACAAACGATTCGTCGAGATCGGCGGCGTCGGATTGTTGGAAAGTATGTTGCGAAAAGCCTCCGCGCGGAACTTCGCCGAAATTTTTTTGTGCGTCGACCGTCAAACGCCCGAAATAAAATCATTGTCGGACGCCTTCAACGCGACGATCTTGCTCGACGAAATTTCAGCGGCGGGACCGGCGGCGGGCTTATCGAACGGGCTCCGAAAAATTTCTTCCGATTGGGCGTTGGCGGTTTCAATCGATATGCCGTTCTTCGACTTCGCGGCGTTCGAGCCGATTTTCGACGATCAACACAAAATTATAATCCCGAGGGTCGGCGGGCGCCTTCAACCGTTGGCGGCATTTTATCACCGTTCGACTGCCGACGCCTTTGAAAAAAATTTGTCGGCGTGGCAAAAAAAATTGCGCGCGACGATCGATCGTCTGCCGCATCGAATCATTGATCTCGACGTCGACGAAAATATTTTTTTCAATGTCAACACCCGCGCGGATTTGCACTTGGCACTCGGACGCGCCGAAAATCTGTCGCGCCCGACGCCGATCGTTTCAATCGTCGCGCCGTCGTCGGGCACCGGCAAGACGACTTTCATCGAGCGCCTGACGAAAATTTTTTCCGATCAGAATATAAAAATCGGCGTGATCAAAAGCGATGCGCACGGATTTAATCTTGACGTTGAGGGTAAAGATTCTTGGCGCTTTCAACGGGCGGGCGCCGATGCCGTCGCCGTCGTTTCGCCGCACGGTTGGTTTTTGACGCAACGGACGGACGAACGGGCGGATTTTTTTACGGTCGCCGACAAAATGACGGGCGTCGATCTGATTTTGACAGAAAGTCGGACGCGAAAAATTTTCCCGACGGTTTCATTATGGCGCGGGCTCGGCGACAAGATTGTCGATGAAAAAATTTGCGCGGTGTTCTCGAGCGCGCCCGAGGCGTCCGACGAGATTGCGGAATTTCATTTGGACGATCTCAAATCCGCGGAGGCAATCATAAAATTTTTGGCGGGCACATAAAGGAGTGATATAATCATGGCTGAAGGCATCTTAAAAGCGCTCGGCGAAAATCCGACGCGCAAAGAAATTTTGTCGAAGTGGGATCCCGAGAACGAGGCGTTCTGGAAAAAATTCGGCGAGCGCATCGCGAAACAAAATCTGTACACGTCGACGTGGGCGTTGACGCTGTCGTTCGTGGTGTGGACGTTGTGGGCGACCATCGCCGCGCAACTCAATCAGATCGGATTCAATTTCACCGACGCGCAAATTTTTACGTTGGCATCGTTGCCGGGACTGGTCGGCGCGACGTGTCGATTGTTTTATACTTACATGCCGGGGCTGGTCGGCGGAAAAAATTGGACGCTGTTCTCGACGGCGCTGTTGCTGTTGCCGATCATCGGGCTCGGCTCGGCGTTGCAAGACACGTCGACGAGTTACGACGAGCTGTTCATGTTGGTGGCGCTGATCGGCGTGGCGGGCGGTAACTTCTCGTCGTCGATGGCGAACATCGGATTCTTCTTCCCGAAAAAAAATAAAGGTCTCGCGCTCGGCATCAACGCGGGCGTCGGCAACCTCGGCGTGTCGCTGATTTATTTGACGGCGCCGATCCTGCTCGGCATGAGTTTCGGCGGATTGTTCGGCGCGCCGCTGATCAACGTCAAGACCGGCGCCGAAGTTTATATTCAATCGGTGTGTTACGCGTGGGCGGTGCCGACGGTGCTGACGTTGGTGCTGATTTGGATTTTCATGGATAATCTCCCGCTTCCGAAGCAGAGCCCGAAGAGTATCCTGTCGATATTCGGCAACAAGCACACGTGGCTTATGACGTGGATTTACACTTGCGGCTTCGGACAATTCATCGGCTACTCGGCGGCGCTGATGCTGCTGCTCAATCGCGAATTTCCCGAAGTGAGCATGGCTTGGGGCGCGTTCCTCGGACCGTTTATCGGCGCGAGCATGCGACCGGTGGGCGGTTGGCTTGCCGACAAATTTGACAGCGGCTCGAAAGTCACTCTCTACTCGCTGATTCTGATGCTCATCTCGATCGCCGTCGTGCTGATCGGATTGCAGGCGCACAGCTTTGCGATGTTCTTTGCGGCGTTCCTGCTGTTGTTCCTGACGACGGGCTTTGTCAACGGCGCGTCCTTCCGAATGATCCCTTACATTTTCAACAATCCGTTTCACTCGTCGTTGGTGACGGGCTTTACGGCGGCGATTGCGGCCTACGGCGCGTTTTTGATCCCGAAAATTTTCGGTTGGGCGTACTCGAATTATCAGCTCGTGACGCCGGCGTTCTACGTTTTGATTGCTTTCACGGTGATCACGATCGTCATCACGTGGTTTTTCTACGCGCGCTCCGATTCGGGGATCAAGTGCTGAAAAAATTTGAGGCGAATGATATTGAATGATAAACTGAATCACTTCGACGCGGCGGGCAACGCCGTGATGGTCGATGTGAGCGAAAAAAAAATTACCGAGAGAACTGCCGCGGCGAGCGGCAAAATTTTTGTCTGCAATGAAGTGTACAAGGTGATTGAAGCCGGCACGTCGAAAAAGGGAGATATATTAGGAGTGGCGCGGATTGCGGGGATCATGGCGGCAAAAAAAACTGCGGAGATGATCCCGTTGTGTCACCCGCTGCCGTTGAGCCACTGCTCGATTGATTTTGAGTTGTTGCCCGAGGAGTCGGCGGTCAAAGTCCGAGCGACGGTGAAAACGAGTTGGACGACGGGCGTCGAGATGGAGGCATTACACATGGTGAGCGTGTCGCTGTTGACGATTTACGACATGTGCAAAGCGATCGATCGCTCGATGGTGCTCGGCGAGATTCGGCTCGAGAAAAAATTTGGAGGCAAGAGTAAACCAATCATTTAGGGGCGATATCATGTCAGACATTCATTCAAAAGCGGAGGCGCTCAAAAATTATTTGCGCCAACTCGGGTCGGTCGCCGTTGCCTTTTCAAGCGGCGTCGACTCAACTTTTTTATTGTCGATTGCTCACGACGTACTCGGCGCTCGAGCCGTCGCCGTCACCGCATCGTTAAAATTTTTTCCGTCGAGAGAAGCCGTCGACGCTCAAAATTTTTGCTCCGATATCGGCGTCCGACAGATCGTTTTCAACGTCGACCATCTTTCGATCGACGGACTGAAAAACAATCCGCCCGACCGTTGCTACATCTGTAAAAAATTTTTGTTCGAGACAATCAAAAAAATCGCCGCCGATAATAATCTCGCGCACGTCGTCGAGGGCTCCAACATGGACGATAACGGCGATTATCGCCCGGGCATGAAGGCGATCGCCGAACTCGATATTAAAAGCCCGCTCCGTCACGTCGGACTGTATAAAAACGAGATCAGAGCGCTGTCAAAGGAACTCGGATTGCCCACGTGGAATAAGCCTTCGTTCGCATGTCTGGCGTCGAGATTCGTCTACGGCGAAATTATTTCCGATCAAAAACTGTCGATGGTCGAGCACGCCGAACAATTTTTGATCGAGCGCGGCTTCCGTCAAGTGCGCGTCCGTATTCATGATCGATTGGCACGCATCGAGATCGAGCCGTCCGATTTCGATCGATTGATAAAAATCCGCGCGGAAGTCGATAAAAGTTTTAAGGCGCTCGGCTTTCAATACGTCACTCTCGACCTGCAGGGTTATCGCACCGGCAGTATGAATGAGGCGATCATATGAGATTTATTCATACCTCCGATTGGCATCTCGGCAAGAGCCTCAAGGCGGAGTCGCTCCTCGACGACCAGGCTCATATTCTCGGTGAAATTCTCCGCGCCGTCGACGATCAAAAAGCCGACGCGCTCATCATCGCCGGCGACATTTACGATCGCGGAGTGCCTCCCGCCGACGCCGTTGATCTCTTCAACGAGATTCTGATCAAACTCGTCGAGCGCAAACTTCCGATCCTGTGCATCGCGGGCAATCACGACAGCCCTCAACGGCTCAACTTCGGCTCAAGATTTTTCGAGCGCTCCCAATTTTTTATGCGATCGCTCGTGCGCTCCGACGATCAACCGATCGCGCTCGAGGATCAATTCGGCGCCGTTTATTTTTCCCTGATTCCTTATTTCGATCCTTCGCGCGTCCGTGATGCCTTCGGCGTCGATGATTATATTTCTTTCGACGAGGCGGGCTTCATCCTCATATCCGACGCGCGCTCGAAAATTCCGCGCGGAGCTCGAGCCGTCGCCGTCGCGCACGCGTTCATCACCGGCGGCGAACGCTCCGATTCCGAAACTCAATCCGTCGGCGGCGCCGATAACGTCAGCGCGTCGCACTTCAACGGCTATCAATACGTCGCGCTCGGACATCTGCACAAACCTCAATCAATGGGAAAATCGATCCGTTACAGCGGCTCGCCCTTGAAATATTCCTTCGACGAGTGGCAGCATCGCAAGGGGCTGTTGAGCGTGGAGATTGACGGCGCGGGGCGGACATCGACAGAATTTTTGCCGTTGACGCCCAAGCATGATCTCGTCGTGATCGAAGACACCATCGAAAATATTTTAAAGCGCCCGCCGTCGACGGATTACATAGCGGTGCGGTTGCTCGACAGGACGCCGGTGCTTCACGCGCGCGCGAAACTTGAGCCGACATTTCCGAATGTGTTGTCGCTCGAAAAGATCGGGCTCAATTGGCAGCCGAGTGATGAAGAAGCGCGGCGGCGGGAGGGGGCGTCGATGCTCGAGGAGTTCAAAGATTTTTATCGATATCAGACGGACGAGACGATGTCGGACGAAGAGTTGAAGGCGCTCGAAAAATGTCTGGTCGACGTCGAGGGCAACGAAATTTTATAAGCCGATCCGCGCGGGGCGACGGAGTGACGGGGTGACGGTTTAGGGGCGCCGTCGACGCTCCCGCCCACCGAGCACGGCGCCCAACTGAGATCGCGATCCCCACCCGCGTCGGCGGCGCCCGTACTTTGACGTTGAAGCCGCCCTTCCTCCCACCGCTTTAGAGGAGCGTCGATATTCGGGGGCAGGCGCGTCGGCGGACGCCCAAAAAAAAATCGTAGCCCGTTGCCGTTAAAGCCGCCCTTCCTCCCGCCGCTTTAGAGGAGCGTCGACATTCGGAAGCGGGCGCGTCGGCGGACGCCCAAAAAAAAATCGTAGCCCGTTGCCGTTAAAGCCGCC